>CAZJZR010000699.1:0-2712 GCA_964550475.1 uncultured bacterium | reverse complement strand
CCCCGACTCCCGCCAACCGGAGGTGAAAGCCTGTGCGGTACAGTTGCAAAAATGGGCGGCACTGTAGCCTGCATCAGACCCACGTCACGATTTGCGGATTGGTACAATTGCTAACCATGGCTTATTTTGCAAATCGCTTTTAACCACGATGGGTTTATTTCTCTCCAAATTGTTACCGTTGTTTTTCTATCCCATCGGATTTGCCTGTGGGTCAATGCTGCTAGCGTTGGTGCTGCTGTGGAAACGGCCTCGCTGGGCGGCAGGAGTGTTGTTGCTGGGATTGTTAGTCCTGTGGCTGAGTAGCACGGGACTGGTGGCAGGGGCGATCACCCGTAGTTTGGAATCGCGTTACCTGCCGCCCCCGGTGTTGCCCACTGCCGATGCGATTGTGGTGTTGGGCGGCAGCGTGCGTCAGGGCAGCCCCCCACGTCCCTTGCCAGATGTAACCGAAGCGGGCGATCGCATTGTCTACGGAGCCAAGTTATACCGGGATGGCAAAGCTCCGGTGTTGATTTTGAGTGGAGGGCGGATTGCGTGGCAGGGGGATGGGGTGCCGGAGTCGCCGGAATCGGCAGACATGGCTCAGTTGGCGGGCTTGATGGGTGTGCCCCGCTCCGCCATCATTGAAGACCCTACCTCCCTCACCACCTATGAGAATGCGGTGAATGTGAAACGGATTTTAGAGATCAACAATCTCCGCCGGATTTTGTTGGTTACGTCCGCCAGTCACATGCCCCGCGCCATGGCGATTTTTCAACGGTTGGGGATGGATGCGATCGCGGCTCCGACCGATTTTTTAGTCATCAACACGCCCAATCCGCAACAGGAAACCAGGGTAGAGGCGACCTTGCTGAAAATCCTGCCCGATGCTGAAAGTTTGCGGTATACCACTCGCGCCATTAAAGAATATGTCGGCTTATTCGTCTACTGGTTGCGGGGATGGGTGTAGGATTTGGGCTGGGTGAAATTCGCCATTGAAAGTTGCTGTTGCATTTGGAGGTATTGTCCATGACTCCCCCTGCTCTTCGTGCGGCCACTGTGCAGGTACCCAATGGGGATTTGCCAATTGCCAGCTATTTGGTCACCCCAACTGCACCGGGTTCCTACCCCATCGTGATCGTGTTCCAGGAAATTTTTGGGGTGAATGCTCACATTCGGGAGGTGACGGAACGGATTGCGGCTGAGGGGTTTGTGGCGATCGCCCCAGCCCTGTTCCAACGGACTGCCCCTAACTTTGAGGTGGGTTATTCGCCAGAGGAAACCGTCCAAGCGCGGGTGTATAAGGATCGGACGATCGCGGCAGAATTGCTGAGTGACATCCAAGCCGCGATCGCCTATGCCCGCAGTTTGCCAATGGTGCAGCCAGACGCGATCGGCTGTATCGGGTTTTGTTTTGGGGGGCATGTGGCTTACCTCGCCGCCACCTTGCCCGATATCCGCGCCACCGCTGCTTTCTACGGTGGCGGAATTGCCACGTTCACCCCTGGTGGTGGCGACCCTACGATCACCCGCACGCCAGAGATTCACGGCAGAATCTACGCCTTTTTTGGCACCCGCGATCCATTAATTCCAGTCGAACAAATTGACCAGGTGGAAGCGGCCTTAACCCAGCATAAGATTGACTATCGCCTGTTCCGTTATCCCACAGGCCACGGCTTCTTCTGCGATCACCGGGCTGACTACAACCCCGCCGCCGCCGCCGATGCCTGGGAGCATGTGCAAGAGTTGTTTAATCGGACGTTAAGGTAATGGGTGATTGGTAATAGGTAATGATCACGCTAAAATCAATCACCCATTACCCATTACCAATCACCTATTCCTTCGTTGCCAACACCCGTTCCGCGAGGCGATCGGGGACTTCTTGCAGATGGTCGAACTGCCAGTTGAAGGAACCGACCCCTTGGGTGAGCGATCGCAACTCCACAATCATGTCGTGCATTTCCGCCTGGGGCAGGTAGGCCGTCACCTCATCCCAACCGATCCAGTCGGCTTTGGCATCGTAACCCAGGATTTGGCCGCGCCGTCCGGTGACCAAGCGCAACACACTGGAGGTGAAATCGTTGGGGATGGAGACGGTGATTTGAATGATCGGCTCTAGCAGTACGGGTTCGCACTTGGGCATCCCTTCCTGCATGGCCAACCGCGCCGCCTGCTTGAACGCCTGCTCGGAACTGTCTACGCTGTGGTAGGAGCCGTTGGTCAGGGTCACCGCCACATCCACCACCGGGAAGCCCAGCGGCCCCGTGGACAGGTATTCTTCCACACCCATTTGCACACCGGGAATGTATTGGCGCGGCACCACCCCACCGACAATCGCTTCGCTGAAGTTAAAGCCTTCGCCCCGGTTCAGCGGTTTGATGTCTAGGTACACATCACCAAATTGCCCGTGGCCACCGGACTGGTGCTTGTAGCGACCATGGATGGCATTACAGGGTTTGCGGATAGTTTCTTTGTAGGGCACTTTGGGCAGGTGGGTGACCATCGGCAAGTTATACTTGCGCCGCAACCGCTCTAGGGCAATTTGCAGATGAATTTCCCCCTGTCCCCAGAGGATGATTTCATGGGTGTCGCCGTGCTGTTCCCAGCGGATTGAGGGGTCTTCGTCGATCAGCCGATTCATGGCACCGCTGAGTTTCACGCCGTCGTTGCGCCGTTCGGGGGCGATCGCCAAGGCAAACACCGGGGGCAACAGGTCAGCCGTCGGCAAACTCA
>CAZJZR010000698.1:0-2712 GCA_964550475.1 uncultured bacterium | reverse complement strand
ATTACAACACCTTGTGCGTATATTCATGTTGCTTCACGTTGTCCTCTTTCCGCACCGAGCGGCGGGCGTTGAGCACCCGTTTGCGTTCCACCGAGTAATTGAACTCGCGGTAGGTGGTGCCGACGGGGATAAAGGATTGGCTTTGGGGGGTGCGTTTGTAAGTGCGGGCAGCGGCGATCGCCCGTTCGGCAAAGCGTTCACCCACTTGGGCGGTGGCTGGAAAGTCTGCGGGTAGGGTTGGCTCGTCATCCTTCAGCACACTGCCGATGGACAGCCCACAGGCGAATTGGTACGAGGTGGGAATGCCTTTCATCAGGGCTTCCAGAGCGGCAGATGGAATCGGCTCCACCACCTGAATTTCCAGGACTTCCCCTTCTTGTTTCAGGAAGCAGGTTGCCAAACCCACTACCACGTAATCGTCTGCCGTCAAATCGGGCGCGTTGGAATATGCCATTACCGTTGCCATAGAGATTCCGTCAAGCTGTTGGGGGAGGCCACCGACGATCAGGCATACTGAATGGCCTGTTCCCCCTGAGATAACATTTGGATATCGCTGGGATGATCAGCACCCCGATCAAAACTCTAGCGCACTGCTGGGCAATCCATACAGACAAGGCCATAGACTACAGACTTGCTTAAGTTTCTATTTCGCGATATATTACTCATGGATTAGTTTATCCAAACGCAGCGGCAAATTTTGCGTTCTAATTTGCATGTATTAACGCTTGCACGTTAGTCGATTTGAGCGAATGCCAATTGTGCGAATGCCAAATTTTCTACTGTAAGTCTGTGATCGTTTACTTCCCGTCTGGGAAGGAAAAAGTGAGCAATGCTCACAAAACCACGTTCCCAATGACAGAGTGAATGGTTACGCAAGCGTTTGATGGCTTGTGCTTTGGATGAAAGGCTTTTGTTTCATGTAGACGGCTCTACCCGGACTCGGCAACCTGGTTTCGGGAATTTGCATTGAAGTTCCCTCATCCCATTTTCTGCCCGGATGACCTCATGGGTGTTACTCAGATGTGTCGATTTCGGTGCAGGTGGTGATGAATGATCAGTGATGGTCAGTGGCTTAGGGTTACGGGATGGGGTGGCGTTACGGCTGTAGTTGGTCTTCCCGTTGGGGAGCACACCATAGAGGGCTAGGCTGGGGTTTCTCTGGCGAGAAATTCCTGTTTAAGCAAATTCCTGTGGGATATGTATTTGTAGTCAATGTTGCAAATGGCCAGTTGCAACGGCGTTACTGCAAACCGTTATACCCGCACCACTCCTCTACGGTTGCATCCAACCTTGCAGCATCATGGCGCGTTTCGCCAGTTCTGATTGCGCGATCGCCCTCCCCTCATCCGTCACCGAGTGGTCTGTCCAACCTGTTTTGTGGGGCACCGCCTCCTGCTATCGGTTGGGGACATGCATCAACCACTGAGAGAGGCTGGCCGACTGATGTATTTGTCATAATTTGTTTGTCATAAATTAATGACAATAGAGCGATAGCCAATTGATGGCAATAGCCCGATGGCCGACCAAGCCGATTGTCCCCCCAATAGGAAGGTGGCTACGTCCGTCTGGTTGATTGGGTTGTTCCTTGCCAATCTTGCCAACCGCAACGACCCGCTGTGCAATGAGTGAAGTTCATTGCCCCTGCTGGGTCAACGGGTTTGTGAGGTTGGAGGAGCAAGTGGATGAGTCAGCGGACTGGGCGATCGCTAGCCCGTCATTGCCAATCCAGGCCAGCCATCCCAGATGCGGTTCTCATGCTTGCCCTTCAGGCTAATTCGGCAGTGCTAAGGTACGGTGTTCAGCTTGGATGCGCTGAAATTTTGATCAGGTTGCTGAACCTAGCATTGAATTGCATTCACCGAACGTAACCGTTCATATCCCCCCAGGGAATCACATCCCCCCAGGGAAAAAGTGTTGTGGGCGTAACCCGCTTGTGCTTCCCCAGTGTCCAGCGTCTACGCGGCTCTCCTTTTCTTCTGAACGCTGACTCAATTTTTCGTGATGCATTTTTTCGTGATGCATTCGCAATGCATGGTGACTGTTGGTATTGATAACGGTTGTGATTCAAAGGTGTGCTATAGCCGCTTGCGGTGATGTGGGCATAGCCCAAATCAATCCCTTACCCAGTAGGAGTTTGAATTGATCGACCGTGCCTCATAAATATGAGAAACGCTATAAAAGTTGATTTTTTCTGCGCGGAGCGTCGGAAAAATTAACCTTCTAAACACCTTTTCAGGCAACCGTTGAGTGATTGATGGTAATGACGGTTAATGACGGTTTTGGATAACGGTTATCGGAGTGGTTCATAGATTGAAGTTGATTTAAGCACCCCATGGCTCTTCTGGACAGATGGCAATAAACGGCGTTTATTACTGTCAGCTCCAGCCCTTTGGAACAGTTGATTGCGTACCTGCTTCAGGCATTCCCAATCAACTTTCCCTGAATCCTTTAAACCCATTTTTTAAAGGTTCGTGGCAACCGCAAAACTAATTTCATCTTGCATGAATAGTCTTTGCTCACCCGATGGAAGCGTTAAGAAGAGTTAACAAAATACCCAAACGTAACCATTCACATCCCCCCAGGGAAAAGTGTTGCGGGCTGTGCCCGCTTGTTCCTCCCCTGCCACGGAGTGAACGGTTATGCCCAAACAGTTGGAATGGTGCGATCGCAGTTGAGCCTAGAGGGCAACTCTCAACAGCCCTCGCTCTCTAG
>CAZJZR010000697.1:0-2715 GCA_964550475.1 uncultured bacterium | reverse complement strand
TCAGCTTTAGGACAACCGGAGCCGTTAGGCTATGGCTCTTATTATGAACCATTGACCCGATTTTGCCCTGCCATCACCCCACCTGCTCAGCCGCGCTAATGGCGGTGACCATGACCGTCGTGATTGTGGTGAGCGTGACTGTGGTGAGCGTGACCATGACCGTTGCCATGGTTGTGCTGTGAGTGCTGTGAGTGTTCGTGATCGTGATGATGGTGACCATGCGCCACTTGCGTGGGAGCCGATCGCCGTACCGCAGCCACATCGGCAGTTTCCGTCAGCAAAGCTTCAATTTGGGGATTCGCCCAGGCAGCGGCCATGGCTAAGAAATCCGGATGGTCATTGACGCAGTCCATTTGCACATAGGTGACATCGGGACGGCGATCGCGCAGATTTTGGACAATATGCTCCACATCCAGCAACGTTTCGTGGTTTTCCGTGGCAAAGCCGATCGGCATAAACACGATCGCCGTTGCCCCCAAGTCGATCAGATTCTTCGCCGCTTGGGTGACATCCGGTTGTGTCCATTCAATCAACGGTGTGTCGTGGTTCAGCCAGCCAATGGAAACCAACGGATAGCGGTAAATCAATTTTTCCCGCACCAACTCATACAAGGCTTGGCTTTCGGTGATCCCAGAGGTAAACCCCTTGGCCTTGTGGGGACAGCCATGGTTCATCAACAAAATGGCCGTTTGTGACGGCAAATGCGCCACCGCCAACTCTTTAGCAATTTTGTCTAGCACCAAGTCCGCCAACAGTTCCACATAGGCGGGTTCGTTGTAGAAAGAGGGGATATAGCGCGTCCCCGTCAGCCAGGGATCGCCACCATCAGCCAACTGCACCAAGGCTTTGTTCACCTGCTCGACGGCGATCCCACTGGTAAAAATGGAGTCCACCACCAACAACGGATAAATCAATAACTTGGTGAATCCCTCGGCTTTAATTTGCGCCAATACCTGACTAGGGAGGTACGGGGCACAGAAGTTAAACGCTTTGAAGACTTTGACGCGATCGCCCCACTGCGCCTGCAAATGTTGTTCGATCCCCGCCCGTTGATGTTCAAAAATGTGATTATGGGGCGAGACAAAGTTGCCGTGTTGGTGGCTCCACTCGTGCAGGTCAAACATGGCCAACAGTTTGGCGAGGGGCGGATAGATCCAAGTGGGCACCGGGGCAAATTTGGCGGTGAGCAAATTCAGGGCTTGCTCGTTGTAATTGGCGAAGTCGTCATAGTTTTCCACTTCGCCGTAACCCATCAGCAACACGGCCACGCGATCGCTGTCACGGGAACCGACAGCACCGGGATCAACAATGGACTCGAAAACGGTTTTTTCTGGAGTTGCAACCACGACTGAACTTCCTACTGGTGTGAGGGGACTAAAACAATCTGAAATCTGAATTTGCTCCCAACCCGCAACGGTTTCAGCCTGTACGGATGGTGCGACAACGGTAATGCTTGGAGTGGTTCAGGATGAGCCACTCAAGGAGCGACCCATCCCGATGTTGTGAGAAGTATCTGTTTCCGCAGTGTACCATCCCCCCCAGGGGCATAACCTTAAGCCTTTCAGTAATCTGTGCACCCTCAATCAACCCACCTGCTGGGCAAATGTCAAGTTATGAAACAATAACTTGCACTGGGGATCGCTTTATTTGTAGCTTAAACTACAGAATTTGGATTGTGTTTATGGTGAAGACTGTATCGAGTTCCGTCGGCATTCGTGGTCAAGTTTCGGGCTGTCAAGTTCAGTTCGGGTCGCGTCCCAATACGTGGGTGAAACTCCATGCGTCTGTCTCTCACTACAGTCACGATGAAGCCCTGTTATTGTGTGCAGGAGACGATGGTCAATGGCACGCTTGGATCCCCGACCATGGATCAGTGTTACTCAATTGTCATGAGTTTTATGTAGCCGTGTGATCTGCTAATCAACCACTCAATTCTGTCGGATAATCGCCACATTTAAATCCTCGGCTCAGCAATAAATCCTCGGCTCAGCAACCCAGTCTGAGGCGATCGCAAAACCGCTCTCATCGGCTAACCCCGTCTCCCCAATTGGGCACAGGGCTTTAGCCAGCGGATGAGGGCGGTTTTGCAATCTTTGCAAGAATCGTTATAGTAACCCCAGACATCCATTCTCCTCTTCACCATCCACCATTCACCATCCACCATTCACCATCCATTATCCACCGACTCCCTCCCTCCCCATGCCCTTCGATCGCCTCGCGCCGTTCATCCAGGAATACCTCTACACCAACGGCTGGACAGAACTGCGGCAAGTGCAAGCGGAAGCCTGTCGGGTGATTTTTGACACCGATTGCCATTTACTGATCGCCGCTGGCACGGCATCCGGCAAGACCGAAGCCGCTTTTTTGCCGATCCTCACCCACCTGCACAACCACCCACCCAAAACCGTGGGAGCCATGTACATCGGTCCCATCAAAGCGTTAATTAACGACCAATTTGAGCGGCTCACCGACCTGTTGCAAGCGGCACACATCCCCGTCCATCCGTGGCATGGCGACATTGCTGCCAATCGTAAGCAGCAGGTGTTCAAGCGTCCCAGTGGCATTTTGCAGATTACCCCCGAATCGCTGGAAAGTTTGCTGATTAACCGCGCCGCCGATTTGCCTCGGTTGTTTGCCGATTTGCAGTTTGTCGTGATTGACGAAATCCATGCCTTTATGGGGACGGAACGGGGGGCGCAGATTTTGTGTCAACTG
>CAZJZR010000696.1:0-2717 GCA_964550475.1 uncultured bacterium | reverse complement strand
CTAAGCACCATGGCAGGTTGGGATATTGTTCAAAAAGCATTTTATTTAGGTGTAGGGATCGCCTCCTATGCTGGAGAAAAAGCAGGTGGTAAACTGTCAGAACTACGAACCCAAGCCCAAAAACTGGCCGAGGAAATGGTGGAGCGGGGCGAAATGACCGCTGAGGAAGCCCGTCAGGCGATTGACGAACTGGTGCGCCAAGCCCAAGCCCAGCAACCCACCACGCCTCCAGAACCGGAAACGCCTCCCCGCGAACCGCGACGGATTGAAATCCTAGCGGAGGATGAATCACCGGCGGACAGTGCTGCGGCTACGGAAGCGGAACGCTTACGGCAGCAACTGCAAGATTTGCAAGCGGAACTGCGGCGATTAAAGCAGGATTAACCCACTTGCGCTGCGGGTTCACCCCGTCCACACCCCATAGCCCCCCTAGAACGCCATGGATGATTGGTCAAAGCAACTAGAGGAAACGCTGGATACGATGGCAGGCAACCTAGAACAATTCTTTCTAGGTCTGACGGATGAAGCTGAAAGCTGGGCGAATAGCGTCATGGACTTTTCGGAGGCGATCGCCAGCCAAATCGAAGGTTACATTCCCCCCGATTTCGACCAGCAGGTGAACGAATTTCTGGAACCTGTGTTGGTGGGGTTGACCGAGTTGGAAGCGGCGATCGAGCAAACGGTGGAAGCAGCCAGCCAACCCTTGGCCTACACCATCAACCCCATCCTCAACCACCACGCCGCCTGCGTAGGCTGTCGCCACTACCACGGCCAAATCTACGGGGATCAGATGCTCGTCTGCGGGATGCACCCCTACGGCTGGGATGCGGACACCTGCCCCGATTGGCAATCGTCGTGGACTGATCCCTATTAAGATATTGAAGACAGCGGGGGGTGAATTCCCACGCAAAACCCAACGTCCGCATGGGTTACGCTACGCTTTTCTTGCATGCCGTAGGCTATACCCAGCCTACAACTTGCAAAGTCTATGGTCATACCGCAAGCTGTAGGGGCGAAGCATTCCGGTTGTTAACCTGTGAACTTGCTCAGAAATCATGCCCGGAATGCTTCGCCCCTACGTTTGGCAACCCCAATTTAATTAGACTTATCAATCTCACCGTCCTATTTTTTACCTGTCCAGTGTTGCATCCCGATGCGTTGAAATCTTTATTGGAGGCGATCGCCGCTGGGCAGGTCAGTCCCGTTGATGCCTTAGACAAGCTGAAATATTTAGATGTGGAAGCGGTGGGCGATTTCGCCAAAATTGACCACCACCGTTCCCTCCGCACGGGCTTTCCAGAGGTGATTTGGGGACAGGACAAAACGCCAGAGCAAATCATCCAGATTATGGGGGTGATGCGGCAACGTAGTCCCGTGGTCATGGCGACGCGGATTCCGCCGCAGGTGTTTACCCAACTCCATGCGCGAGTGCGGGACTTGCACTATTACCCAGAGGCGCGGATCTGTGCCATTAAACCCGATGCAGCGACCGCCGATCTCCCCCAAGTTCCGGGTGTGATTGGGCTGGTGTCGGCTGGCACGGCTGATTTACCGATCGCCGAAGAAGCTGCCGTTACCGCTGAACTGTGCGGCTTTCAGGTGATCCGATTTTGGGATGTGGGCGTGGCGGGAATTCATCGCTTGCTGAGCCAGCGACGGGCGATCGCCCAAGCCGATGTGCTGATTGTGGTGGCGGGCATGGAAGGAGCCTTACCCAGCGTGGTGGCCGGATTAGTGGACTGTCCCGTGATTGCCGTCCCCACCAGCATCGGCTACGGTGCCAGCTTCGGCGGTCTTGCCCCCCTGTTAGCCATGCTCAACTCCTGTGCCGCTGGGGTCGGCGTGGTCAACATCGACAACGGCTTCGGTGCGGCCATTTTAGCCGGACAAATTTTGCGAACTGCCGCCAAGTTGGGGCAACGGTCACCTGCGCCAGATGGCCGGGGGCAAGCGTGAACTGGATTGTGCCGCGATCGCTGCCCTCTGCCCGCAGGGATGTGCAGATGAATCCTGTAGGGACACAGCATTGCCGTGTCCCCATACCTGCCACGGGGATGTTATTTGTCCGCAATTCCCTCATCGCACTCGGCCTCGCCATCGCTTGCGGATTGGGTAATGGGATTGGATGCGCGATCGCCGCCACGCCAAAATCCGTTGCCCAACAAGCGGCTGAATACCGCTTGCAGGGCTTAGAAGCCATGCGCCAAGGCCGATTTGCCGAGGCGATCGCCCACCTGCGGCAGTCGGTTACCCTTGCTCCAGACAATCTGCAAGGTCGGATCATGCTGGGCTGGACGCTGCACCGAGATGGCCAAGCCACCGCCGCCAAAGCCGAACTGATGGAGGTGATCAGCCGCGACCCCACCAATGTCCAAGCCTTTAATGCGATCGGCATTGCCAATCTGGTCACGGGCGACTTGTCTTATGCCGTCCTGTTTCATCTCTGGGGCGCATGGCTAAAACCGGATAACGAAATCGCCTACTATAATCTCAGCTTGGCTCTGCAACGACTGGGACTCTACGCCCCCGCCCTCGCCACTGGAACCCTTGCCACCCAACTGGAGCCGGAAAATCCCCACCCCTGGTTAGCGGTTGCCTTGTCCCAATGGGATACCCAGCAGATCCCCCAAGCCCAAGCTACCTATCGCCAAGTTTTGCAGTTGGACGGACGCTATGGCGATCGCGCCTTCCTCAGCTACCTGAACGAAGCTGGATTC
>CAZJZR010000695.1:0-2719 GCA_964550475.1 uncultured bacterium | reverse complement strand
CACTCCAGGGCACAGTCGATGCCATAGGGTATGCACGTCTTACTGTTCGTTACCCAACGTCAGCATGGGTAACGCGATCGCTGACCCAGCCTACGCTTAATTGATAATTATCCTACCCCTCCAGTTTCTCTGTGTTGGGCGCGATCGCAGTAGAGCCGTAGAGTTTGATTGCAACCTTAAGGACGGAGCGATGAATCGGGTTGGGGGTAGTTCAACTGCCCAATCCTAGATTCATCGAGGTGCCCTCTAGGATTGGGCGTTTCAGGGGTAAATGTGGCAAAACTAAAGTAGCGATCGCACCGTTCCCCACAGTTCCTCTGCCTGACCCCAATCAAAACCCGGAACAGCAAGCCCGTGATGAAATTGATCACCGCCTGCGGATGGCTGGCTGGGATGTGCAGAGTCAGCATAAAATCAACCTCAATGCCGCTTTAGGGGTAGCAATTAGGCAATAGCTCACCGATGTTGGCTCTGCCGAAGGAGCAATTGCCTTAGATCATCCCTTAGAACAGATCTTGAAAGCTAAGCGTAAACGAGATCAATGAATCGCTGCTCAGATCCTTGACATTTGCCCGGAAACCTTAACTTGACACCAATTACCAATTAACAACTCAATATGGATTTAACCTTTGCATTGCCCGTCTTTTTAGTCACCTTGCGGGAAGGAGTGGAAGCGGCTCTGGTTGTGGGGATTGTCTTGGCCTGCCTGAGTAAAGCCCAAGCCATGCACTTACATCGGTTTGTGTATTACGGCATTGCAGCGGGATTGCTGGCCAGCATCACCTTAGGCGTGTTGCTGGGGGCGGGATTCCAGGCGTTGGGCTTGTCCGGTTGGGTCTACGCTCCGGCAATGGAGCAGGCAATTAAGGGTGGGGTGGCGGTGTTGGCGATCGCCCTGCTCAGTTGGATGTTGCTGTGGATGACCCAGCAAGCCAAACACCTGAAAGCGGAGGTGGAACAGTCGGTACAAGCTAGCCTCAAGACCGATGCCGCTTGGGGTATTTTTGGCCTGATTTTTGTCGCCGTGGTGCGGGAAGGGGTGGAAACGGTGTTGTTTGTCGGTGCCCAAATTCAGCAGGGCTGGCAACCAGCGGCGGGGGCGATCGCGGGCTTGGTCGGTGCTACCATCATCGGTTTATTGATTTTCCAAGGGGGCGTGAAGATCAACCTGCGGCTGTTCTTTCAACTGATGGGGGCGGTGCTGCTGTTGATTGTGGCGGGGTTAGTGGTCACTGCGCTCCGTAAGTTTGAAGCCAGTGTGCTGTTACTGGGGCAACTGCCCGTCAGCCCACTCAACTGGTGCCAGCACCCGACCGACTCCTGCATTTTGGGGCGGCAGGTCTGGGATCTGTCTGCCATCCTGCCCGATCGGCAATTCCCCGGTCTACTGCTAAAAGCTCTGTTTGGCTACACCCAACAACTGTATCTGGTGCAGGCGATCGGTTACATAGCCTTTCTCAGCGGTGTGGGCAGTTTCTATTGGCGCAGCCTCAGCCAACCCAAATGATCGATCATGACCGATTACCCCTTCACGCCGCTGCCCACTTCGCTGGGAACAATGTACCGCTGCATCACCAAGAAGAACAGCAGAATCGGCGCGATCGAAATCACCGAACCAGCGGCAATCAGTCGCCAGTCTAGGGAGAAGGCACTAGCGAGGGTGGCGACTCCCAGCGGTAGGGTGTAGGCTTCTGGGCGATCGAGGACAATCAACGGCCAGAGGAAGTCACTCCAAGAACCGATGAAGACAAAAATCGCCAGGGTCAACAAAGCGGGACGGATGGCGGGTAACATGACGTGCCACCAGATCCCCAGTTCGGTACAGCCATCCATCCGAGCGGCTTCCTCCAATTCCTTAGGCACCCCCTGAAACGCTTGCCGCAACAGAAAAATCCCAAAGGCCGAGGCGATCGCGGGAAAAATCAGCCCCAGGTAGGTATTTCGCAATCCCAACTGCACCGTCAAAATAAACAGCGGAATCATCACAATCTGGAACGGGATCATGATCGTGGAGACGATCAACGAAAAAATCACCTCCCGCCCCCGAAAGGTCAACCGGGCTAAGGGATAGGCGGCGAGCGAGCAAAACAACAGGTTGAAGCCCACCGTCAACACCGCCACCAAGGTGCTGTTGAACAAATAGCGGCCAAAGGGATGGGTTTGCCAAACGGTGGCAAAGTTCTCCAGCGTGGGACGTTGGGGCAAAAATTGCGGCGGAAATTGGAAAATATCTTCCGTCGGTGCTTTGAGCGAGGTGCTGACCAGCCAAATTAAGGGGAGGAGCATGACGATCGCGATCGCCACTAACACCGCATACAGAACCATCTTCGCGAGGCGGTTACCACGCTGGAATTGGGAGAAGGAGGAAACCGGGGAAGCCATCAGAACAACGACCAAACAGCAGACTGTATGAGCATCATACCCTAGCGGTTTCCCTCCCTACGCCATTCCCGACATCCCACGACCGAACTAACCGAAACGACCACGACTGCGGTACTGTGGAATCGGATGTTTGTAGTTGACGAGTAATTGCGTAGGATGGGTTAGCCCAGCGTCACCCATCCAGTTCAAGCGATTGACGTGTTACGAAAGGAATTAGGTTAGAACGCAGTGCGGATTTTCATTACAGGTGCTAGTGGTTGCATCGGTCACTACATCGTTGACACGTTGATGCAACAGACCGATCACGAGTTGTTTCTGTTGGTGCGGCAACCCGACA
>CAZJZR010000694.1:0-2719 GCA_964550475.1 uncultured bacterium | reverse complement strand
CGGTTTTCGGCGTTGCTGAATCAGGATATGAATTAGAAGTTGGATGAATTGGAACGAAGTTCCAATTCATCCTGCTATTCAGTACCACCAAGCGGTTTTCTTGCCATTCTGATGGGTATTGCGATCGCCAGATAACCGTTCACTCCCCGTCAGGGGAGAAACAAGCGGGCATAGCCCGCAACACTTTTCCTATAGGGGGATGTGAACGGTTACATCGCCAGTAGGGTGGTGGCAGATCCGGCAGTCTGCGCCTACCGACTGAGCCGTGGCGCGATCGCAACTTTCCCCAGGGGAGAAGCGGGTGCAGCCCGCAACCCTATTGACCGAGGGGAAATTTACCGGGGAATGTCAATGGTTACGACACAGCAGAGGGATTACAGGTTGATGGTCTGTCCGCTGGAGGCAGGCGCAATCAACCGTTGAGGGATCTTGTCAAACACCCTCGATCACCCTTCTCATCGTTATGAGGTACAGCCGATTCGGGCAATATCTCTACTGGGTTGTAAGTGGAGCGGGCATAACCGACTCCATTGCAAGCGGCCATTATGGCTGTTTCGGTATTATTCGATGCAATTGTGAAAACAGTGTGAGCAGTATTTATACGGGCGGCTCGCCATTCTCCAGTGGCAACCCATCTGACGCACAGGCGATCGCCCCACCCTGAATAGTGATGTAAAATGACGTGACCCTGATGGGCAGGACGAAACATTAGCCTTGCCATTGCAATTTTGCGATTGCGCTATGGTTCACCTACGATCTAACCCGCATCACGTCAAACCCCATCCTACTAAGCCCAATCATAAAAGTTAGGCCGACCTAGAACAAAGAGCCGCGATCGCAAATTTGTCCAAACTACATCTTGGGATTCCCTAATTTAAAGTCCGATTGAAGCGAGTAATTACTGCGGTCTGCCCAGGGTAGTGATGTAGAGTACCGCTTCATCCTCTGGAATCCCCAGAACTTCGTTCACCTGATCATCAAAAAAGCCGCCAATGCCGCTTACGCCTAAGTTCAGGTGAATGGCCGCGAGATTTAACCGTTGCCCCAAGTGGCCTGCATCCATGTGCAGGTAGCGGTAGACGCGATCGCCGTAAATCCCCACCGCCCGCTGCAAATCCGCCGTGTGGAACACCACCGCCGCCGCATCACGCCCCAAATCCTGCCCCAGACAGAGGAAATGTAATTCTCGTCGGAAATTTTTGAACCGGATCTGGCGGAGTTCCTGGGCTTTGGGCGCGTAGTAGTAGCAACCTTCCTCCAACCCCGCGACCCCCGCCACTGCCACAAAGGTTTCAATCAAACTGAGGTCGAAGTAATCGGGGCTGCTGTCTAAGCCTTGCTCCCGGTAATTCTGGGACTGATAGGTAAAGTCCAGCAATGCCTTCACCTCAGACAGGGTGAGCATTTCCCCGGTATAGGCGCGGGTCGATCGCCGCCGTAAGATCGTCTGCTCTAAGCCATCCAAATCGTTACCCCAGTCAATCGGTTGTGACATCGCCACCGACACCCGGGTACAGAAAGGAAAATTGTATTTGTCGTCCAGGTCTTGCTTACTGGGGGTTAATTTCCAGCCTTGGCTACCTGTTGTGTCCGACTGGATGCAGGTGGCTTGGTGGAAATAGTGCAGCAAATCCCCGTCTTGGACAAAGGGGTAGTCGGTTTGGGTAGAGGACGGTAGGGCAGTCCGGGCGGGGGACAGATTTTGCTCCACCAACAACAGATCCGCCATCGGGATCACCGTCATCACCGATTCTTTCTCGGAATCCAGATACAGCAACTGGTTCATCGCTTCATCATCAAACCCACCAATTAAATGGGGGCGAAAGTCGTTGTAGGCACTGGCGAGTTCAATATTGCCCAGCAGGTGCCCCGTGTCTAAAAAAATGCGACGATAGGCGCGATCGTGGTACCGCCATGCTGACCGAAAGAAGATGGCACTGGTCACCAGCGTCAGTTGCACACTTTCTAACACTGGATGCCAATAACAAGCGGCTTGCAAGGCAGGCCAAATGTTGCTGTCCCAAAAATGCACCAAACTGTGGGTGCGGGGTTGGTAATTGTATAACCCTGCCGGGAGATGGGGCATCCCTCTGGAAATCAGATAAATTTCCGCCGGATATAAGCCGCCCGCCGAGGGAGCCGATCGCAGATACATGGCCTCCCCCGTCATCAACGGCACCCGTGCGGTTAAGCCATAGCTACAGACTAATAGGTTCGACAATCGCCACAACCATTTGTCCCCTGGGTCGGTGATGGTGGCCTTGGTCTTTTCAGTTAAGAACGGCTTGAGATCAATGGATGCGCCGATCTTGTATTCCTTGTAGGGTGAAGGTTGGGTAGACCAATCGAGTCCCTGACTTTTGGAAGCTAGGGTTTGGGGATCATATTTGGTGCGCTCATGGTAGTGCTGCGCTATGGAAACTCGCAAATCCGGCATACAGGGTTACACGATCGCTACTGAAGGTAAAAATCCTGTCTTTAATCTTGACATTCCCGTCATCAAATCGGTGGATTCCTGAGAACTTTTCCGCTGTTGCTTACGTCTATATAGGGTGATAGACGCTACCGGGGAAGCAGCGGCTTCAGAATTAGCTCTATCCCTAACTGACCCAGCCCGGTAATTTGTCCCTTAATCTGTCTGATCATCATTTGTGTTGCCCAACGCCAACGTAGATACTGTGGATATTCTTGGCTGTCAAGCCTGATTTGCTTCCAAGAC
>CAZJZR010000693.1:0-2720 GCA_964550475.1 uncultured bacterium | reverse complement strand
CCGAACGGCGGATTGCCTTGGGTGAAATTGACCAGATTGCGATCGACTATGAAAAAGGTAATGCGGCTCAGGCGTTGATGTTCCTGGGTTGGTTCGCCAGTCGGTTGGGCTGGGAACCCGTGTCCTATGTGGAAACGGGTGGCGAGTATGACCTGGAACACATGCAGTTCACTGGGCCAGACGGTCGCCCCATCGAAGCAGAGTTGGCCGGAATTCCAGTGATTGACTCCGGGGAAATCAGCGGCGATTTGGTGGCTCTACGCCTGACCTCCACCAATCCCAACGCCAACTGTTGCACCATCCTCTGTTCCGAAACCGCAGGTTGTATGCGGATGGAAGCAGGCGGTAGTGCCCAAGCCTGCCACACCGAACAGGTCACCGCCACCACCGATCAAAAGGCGGAATTTTTGCTCAGCCAGCAGTTGCAACGCTGGGGACGGGATGTACTGTACGAAGAAAGTTTGTCAGTGACGGCACAGGTGATTAAGCTGAAGCAAACGATGTGAGGTGGTAAGGGGCGATCGCTGGGCATTATCCATGCCGCAAGTAAAATGGGCGTTGCTGAATTTAGGGATGAGCTAAGAGTTGGATGAATTGAAACGAAGTTTCAATTCATCCTGCTATTCAGCAACACCGTAAACTCATCGAGATTTTGCTGAATGGCAGAGGATAAACCGATCTGCCGATGGTTATGCATCGGTAGAAATTTACGAGAAATTTACATTGTTTGCTGTCTGGGATATATCTTCCGTTCTTCTGGCCTCGCTGATTCGATTACACTGAAAGGTTAGGGATAGTTCCCGCTTGCCACCTCGATTCAGTAAACGTAGCCGCCATGTCCTCTGCATTTCTCGATCGCCTGTACAGTCCCGATCGCCCTGTCATTGTGTTTGATGGAGCCATGGGCACCAACTTGCAGGTGCAGAACCTGACCGCAGACGACTTTGGTGGGGCTGAGTACGAGGGATGTAACGAATACTTGGTGATCACCAAGCCGGAAGCAGTTGCTAAAGTGCATCGCGATTTCCTCGCCGCTGGAGCCGATGTAATTGAAACCGACACCTTTGGCGGCAGCACCTTTGTATTGGCAGAATATGGGCTGAGCGATCGCGCCTACGAACTCAACTACGCCGCTGCCCAGTTAGCCAAACGCCTCACCACCGAATTCTCCACCCCCGACAAACCCCGATTTGTGGCGGGTTCCATCGGCCCCGGCACCAAACTGCCTACTCTCGGCCACATCGACTACGACACCCTCAAAGCGGCCTTCACCGTCCAAGTGGAAGGACTAATGGACGGGGGATCCGACCTGTTACTGGTGGAAACCTGCCAAGACGTGTTGCAGATTAAAGCGGCTCTCAATGCGATCGAATCGGTATTTGAGCAAAAAGGCACCCGCCTGCCGCTGATGGTGTCCGTCACCATGGAAGTGCAGGGCACCATGCTAGTCGGCACCGACATCAGTGCCGTCCTCGCCATCCTGGAACCCTACCCGATCAACATTCTGGGACTCAACTGTGCCACCGGCCCCGATCGCATGGCGGAACACATCAAATACCTCTGCGAACACTCCCCCTTCGTCGTCTCCTGCATCCCCAACGCCGGACTACCGGAGAACGTCGGTGGCCACGCCCACTACAAACTCACCCCCATGGAACTGCGGATGGCTCTGCATCGGTTCGTGGAAGACTGGGGTGTGCAAGTAATCGGCGGCTGTTGCGGCACCCGTCCCGACCACATCGGTGCCCTGGCCGAAATCGGAGCCAGCCTCAGTGCCAAACCCCGCGAGATTCGGGGCAAGGGCGACTGGCCAGTCGCCCCTACAACCTCCGACGCATCCACCCATGCACCCACTCACCCACCCACATCCCCCCGTCCCCCCCTCCACTACGTTCCCGCTGCGGCTTCCATCTACTCCGCCCAACCCTACGAGCAGGACAACTCATTTTTGATTGTCGGGGAACGGTTGAATGCCAGCGGCTCTAAGAAAGTGCGGGAACTGCTGAACGCCGAGGACTGGGATGGTCTGGTGGCGGTGGCGCGATCGCAGGTGAAGGAAGGGGCGCACATCCTCGACGTGAACGTGGACTATGTGGGACGGGATGGCGAAAAGGATATGCACGCTTTGGTGTCCCGTCTGGTCACCAACGTTCCCCTGCCGCTGATGCTGGACTCCACCGAGTGGGAAAAGATGGAAGCGGGGCTGAAGGTGGCCGGGGGTAAGTGCATCCTCAACTCCACCAACTTTGAAGATGGGGAACCGCGTTTCTTCAAGGTGCTGGAACTGGCGAAACAGTACGGTGCCGGGGTGGTGATCGGCACCATCGACGAAGAGGGGATGGCGCGTTCCGCCGATCGCAAATTCCAGATCGCCCAACGTGCCTACCGTGCCGCTCTGGAATTCGGTCTGCCGCCCCACGAACTGTTTTTTGACACCCTGGCTCTGCCGATTTCCACCGGGATTGAAGAAGACCGCGCCAACGGCAAAGCGACGATCGAAGCCATCCGGATGATTCGCCAACAGTTGCCCGGTTGCCACATCATGCTGGGCGTGTCCAACATTTCCTTCGGCCTCAGTCCCGCCGCCCGCATCGTCCTCAACTCGATGTTTCTGCACGAAGCGATGGCCGCTGGCATGGATGGGGCGATCGTCAGTGCCGCGAAGATTTTGCCGATCGCCAAAATTGAACCGCAACACCAAGAAATCTGCCGTCAGTTGA
>CAZJZR010000692.1:0-2721 GCA_964550475.1 uncultured bacterium | reverse complement strand
CCTGAAGCACACAGCGCAACAAGTGAGTTTTTCCCGTTCCCTCGCCCCCCACCAATACCTTGACCTTACTGCCGCCATCGGCAATGTAGTTGCCCAGGTAATGATCCCGCATCCGATCCAACCAGCGATCGCGCCCCAAGGTCATGCCCATCAACACATCTGCATTGGCAGGCGGCTGACCCGACAACAGAGCGTCAATATCGTGTTCGTCAATCACCATGGGGAGGGAGGGGGGAGTGGGGAGTGGAGAGTGAATGGTGGATAGTGGATAGTGGATTGTGAATGGCAATGTAGTCTAAGGTTTGGGTACGCCACTCCAAGACATTAGATGCTGCGGCTGCACGTTGGCTGGGGCTATAGGTTGGCTGCGGCTATAGGTTGGCTTCGACTTCGCTCAGCCAACCTATAGCCGCAACCAACATGACATCAACGGGTAACGATGCAAATACCAATCACCCATTACCGATTACCCATTACCCATCACCTAAATGCACATGAATCATATCGTTTGTACTGATGAATGGCAAATGATTGGAGAGCAAATGATTTCAGAGCAACCCAGGGGTGGAGCGATCGCACAACACCGCTGCAAAATGGGTTGGAAGCGACGGATTACCTGTAACCTAATTAAAACGAGCGGGTCTTCGGGGTTTATGGTGAACAGTGTTGCTAGTGACCCTAAACCGCAGTCCTGTGAGCGGTTGGTGTGGAGGCAATGGCGATCGCGCGATCGTTATCGCCCCGTCACATCGGCAGAACCAACGAAATTGAAAAGGTACGGATTGTGATTCTGGAAAGTATTGGCATTGGTGTGGGCGCGGCAGTGGTTGCGGTTGGAGCCGCCGCTGCCGGATTAGAGTGGCAATATCGCCAGCGCGACGGCAATCGCCTCTCCCTCAGCCAAGGCACCTGGACGCGGGACATTGATCAGCCCAATCATTACCGCTTAGTCGGCGAGATGGAGTTTCGCAACCTCACCCGTAAGTTGGAAATCATGGTGCCAGAGGTGACTGCCACGGTGAAATTGTTGTCTGATGGCAGTCTGGACGGCATCCAAACCACCGCCACCGTTACCCCTTGCCATCCCGATGAATCCGCTCGACCAGATGGCTATTGGTTCGCCTACATTGTCAAAATTGGCAAAACCACCCGGATTAAGGTGACCGTGGACATCCACGGCGCGGATTTGTCGGGTCTAAAAATCTGTTGGGTGCAAGTGGCCTATGTCACCTATGGCCCTGAAGGCCGAATTCCCAAAACCGAGCATGTGGTGATTCCGCTGCAATTCCCTGACCCCATGGCTTCTAACAATTGGCGCAGCACAGACGTGGGGCAGGTGTTGCCGATCAAAACCCATCTATTAACGCCGCTGGATAGTCCGGTGGAGGTGGTGCGGCGTTACGTGCTACCCCATGCCAAACCGGGCGATGTGGTCACCATCGGCGAAAGTCCGATCGCCATTATGCAGGGACGATGGCGGCATCCCTCGACGATCAAACCGGGTTGGGTAGCCAAACGGATTTGCTATTACTTCTTGCCCACGTCCAGTTTGGCCACGGCTTGCGGGTTGCAGAGTTTGGTAGATGTGGTGGGGCCATGGCGCGTGCTATTTGCCTTCGTCGGTGGGGCGATCGCCCGTGTCTTTGGCTACCGTGGCATGTTCTACCAACTAGCGGGAGAACAGGCGCGGTTGATCGATGATGTCACCGGAACCCTGCCCCCCTACGACCAATTTATTGTGCTGGGGCCAGAAAACTCCCAACAGGTAGTAGACGAAATCCAACGGGAGACGGGACTAGCAGCGGCGATCGTGGATGTGAACGATCTGCGGGCGGTGAAGGTGTTGGCCGCCAGTCGGGGCGTGAGTCAGCGATTCCTGGAACAATCCTTGATTGCCAATCCAGCGGGGAATGCCAACGAGCAAACCCCGGTGGTGCTGTTACGGCCATCCAGCTAATCGCTGTTCAGTTTAATCGCCGTTCAGCGCAGTTGATTGCCTCCGTTCTGGTTGAGAGGAAAAGTAGGACATAAGCCGGGTTCTGTTCATGGGCGCATCCCTCGCCATTGGCGCGAGACCCACCCATGGGCGGTTATCTATCTGGGACGGCTGTTACCAACCGCCTCAAGCGGTGCTGCCTGGACAATGCCCAGACCGGAACGGGAAAAAGACCAACCCTAGTTCCTTCTACCTTGCTCCCAACCGGGGTTTACCGAGCCAACGCCTCTCGACGTTGCTGGTGCGCTCTTACCGCACCTTTGCACCCTTACCGCAGTCAACATGAAGTGAATTCGTGCGAACTGCGGCGGTATGTTTCTGTGGCACTATCCTCACGGTCACCCGCACTGGGCGTTACCCAGCAAGTTTGGTCTTTCGGGAGTCCGGACTTTCCTCAGACGGGTGAGGGTCTCACCCATCCGCAACTGCCTGCGCCTACTTTTCCTTAATTCCAGCTTAACGTGAGCGTCGGCGCAGTAGGTTGTTTTGATTTTTTGGTGGTGCTGAATAGCAGGATGAATGGAAACTTCGTTTCCATTCATCCAACTTTTAGCTCCTAACCGTTCACTCCCCGTCAGGGGAGAAACAAGCGGGCGTAGCCCGCAACACTTTTCCTATGGGGGGATGTGACCCATGGGGGGATGTGAACGGTTACCTTAGCTCACCCCTAACCTGCATTATTCACGACAATTTACCGCAAACACTGAAAAGCTTGGATATCGTAG
>CAZJZR010000691.1:0-2722 GCA_964550475.1 uncultured bacterium | reverse complement strand
CTCAACAACCTGTCCATCGGTTAATTGCGATCGGAACGATGATTTTGCTGGTGGGGCAATCGCTGATGCACATTGCAGTGGCCACAGGCGCATTGCCCACTACCGGATTGCCGTTGCCCTTGATTAGCTATGGCGGTAGTTCGTTAATCTCTAGTTTGGCGAGTGCGGGGTTACTGATTCGGGTGGCACGGGAAAGCAGTGAAGCGCAGGTGGTCACCCTACCGCGCCTGCACACTTTGGCTACGGAGGATGGAGCAACGGTCAAAACTACTAATCCGGCCACCAGTCCAACTCCTCAGCCATCCTTCCGCGATCGCCTGTCCCCTCGCTCTTTCACTCGTCAGCAACGGCAATCGATCACATCAGATCATGCCACGGTTGGTGATTCTCCCACCGAACGCCGATCCAGTGAACGACGGCGATCGCGCCCCTCTCGCCGCATCCGACCTCTGCCAAATGAATAGAAATTTTGTAACTACCCAGATGGATCAACGCTAAATTGTTTGATCCATCTGGGTTGGGGTACCCAACCCCTACATAACCATCTTGTGTGCGGTCTGTAGGCGCGGTGCCCGCGTCCTTAAAGGTACCTGGGCAGTTACGAAATTTTTAATTAGGGATCTGCAAAGAAATAAAGTACCCATGCCGCTAACTCTAGGGACACGGCATTGTCGTGTCCCTACACCAATCACGGGGATATTATTTTTCCGCAAGTCCCTGAGGTAAATGGGGAATTGGCTTGCTTACCCATTACCGATAGCACTCCCAACTGAGTTACAAACAACGCTAGTTGTTCAACTTAGTTGTTCAACTTGCCGAACAAGGGGCTTAAGCCCCTTGCCTGTTCGTGGTTGATTTCAGATTGCTATGTTACCCAATCATGCAATCATGCAAAGTCCAATTGGCATTTACTCAGACTTAGATTGATCCAGCGCGTCTTTGGCTTGCTCCACCAAGCCCGTTGCCTGATCTTTCAATCCGGTCACTGCATCCATCGCCTTGCCGGAGAGGTCACCCGCGATCGCTCCCACATCGGTATGCAAGAAGTCACTCGCCTTCTTAATATTGTCCTCGCCAATCATCGCTTCGGCCTTGTCAACCAAGCCATCGGTGCCCTCTTTGGCTGCTGCCACCGCATCTTCAGCCTTATCCTTCACCACTTCAACGGCATCTTCTGCTTTGTCCTTCAGGTTTTGCAGGAAACCGCCTGCGGCTCCCATCACATTGCCCAGGGGATTCTTGTCGTTGCTCATAACGGTACGCTCAATCCAGCGAATTGGTTTCACCACCATAACAACCAATCACGGCTGACCTAACATATTGGGCAATTCTTTACATCTAGTTTAGCTAGATCTGGTTTAGCTTTTCGGCCAGCCGGAATCGTCAAATTTAGGCGTTTTTATCGGCACTCTGACGCTAAGATGGTAATTAGCGATACCCCGCTAACGGGTGTCGATGTTGCATTTGAATGATTCGCATGGACCCTAGTCCATTACCCGGCAGTACATACCTCCCTTAACCTGGTGAGCGGAGTCTCCCAGCGCGAGGGAGATTAAGGAGGAATAGTATGCTCACTCAGGAGACACGGGCAGTTCTGTCTGGTGTGACAGGACTGAGCCAGTTTAAGGTGGAGTTAAATCGCCTGCCAGCGGTGGATGTAGGGGATTACATTTCCGACCTATCGCCAGAGCAGCGGGCGATCGCCTTCCGATTACTAAACAAGGATCAGGCGATCGCGGTGTTTGAGTATTTACCCGCAGAGGTACAGGAAGAGCTACTGGGGTCGTTGCAAACGGCGCAGATGGCGCAGATTGTCGAGGCCATGCGTCCGGATGACCGGGCGGAGTTGTTTGATGAGTTACCCGCAGGGGTGGTGAAACGGGTATTGCGCCACCTGAGTAATTCGGAACGCCAAGCCACGGTAACGATTTTAGGCTATCCGGAAGGCACCGCTGGCCGGGTAATGACGACGGAATACGTGCGGTTGCGCCAAGGGCTAACCGTTGGCGAGGCTCTGGACAAAATCCGGCGCACCGACTCCGACAAGGAAACGGTTTACTACGCCTATGTCACCGACGAAAACCGCACCCTGACGCGGGTGGTGTCGTTGCGGCAGTTGATTTTTGCCCGTGCCGATGTGCTGATTCGCGACCTAGCTAGCGATCGCGTCATCAAGGTCTACACGGAAACACCGCAGGAAGAAGCCGCACAGTTGATGAAGCGGTATGACCTGTTGGCGTTACCTGTGGTCGATCGCGAAGACCGTCTGGTGGGGATCATCACCATTGATGACGTGGTGGACATCCTGGAACAGGAAGCCACCGAAGACATCCAGAAAATCGCCGGGGTCAGCGGTGGCGATGAGTCGTCCCTGTCCCACCCCTTAGCCAAGTTACGCAATCGCTTGCCCTGGTTACTGGGAATCATGGGCTTGTATATCGGTGCGTCCAGCGCGATCGCCCCCTTCCAAAAAACCATCGCCATGGTGCCCGTGTTGGCAGTAATTATGCCCTTGTTCTCTAACACCGGCGGCACCGTCGGCATTCAAGCCCTGACGGTGACCATCCGTTCCTTGGGTGTGGGGGAAGTCACCCCCCGCGATACGCTGAAGATACTTCACAAAGAACTGATGGCGGGATTGGGGACGGCTCTGGCCTTGGGCACCATGATGATCCTCTTGGCGTTGATCTGGACTCCCAGCAATGAACGTTGGGTGGCGATC
>CAZJZR010000690.1:0-2723 GCA_964550475.1 uncultured bacterium | reverse complement strand
TGTGGTTAGCGGTGTCGGCATTGCTAGCGGGAGACATGATCACCGTGCTGTCTACGGCGCAAGCGGGGCTACAATCCCCTGCCCATCAGCAGTTTTGCCAAACGTTATCAGCCTTTACACGGTGACGATCGCGGCGATCGCGCCTTGGTAGCCAAAGTTACAGATCACCCCTGATTGACGTTCTAAAGTCCAAATGTGCGTTCCTGAACAGGCGTTCAATTAACCCCGCTGTTGGGGCAACGCACAACACGGAATCAGTCAATCCAATCTCCACACCAATTCATGAATGGGGTGTTCTAATGCCAAAAACATTGTTTAAAGTTGATCTGACCAAGCCGATGGATCAGCAGGAATTGCCCGGTCATAACCGCTGGCATCCTGACATTCCGGCGGTGGTTTCAGTGAATCCGGGCGAGGTGTTTCGGATTGAGTGCAAAGACTGGACGGATGGGCAGATCAAGAACAATGACAGTCCCGACGACATTCGCGATGTCGATTTGACGGTGGTACACGTCCTCAGCGGGCCGATCTGGGTGAATGGGGCGGAACCGGGCGATATTTTGGTTGTGGATTTGCTGGACATTGGCGCACTCCAAGGTGATGAGTGGGGCTTTACCGGGATTTTTGCCAAGGAGAATGGCGGCGGCTTCCTGACCGATCATTTCCCCAATCCCGCCAAAGCCATTTGGGATCTGCAAGGCATTTACACCTCATCGCGCCACATTCCTGGGGTGAAGTTTGCCGGGATTACCCATCCGGGGCTGATTGGCTGTGCCCCATCCCATGAACTGTTGGCGAAATGGAATCAGCGGGAAACGGCACTGGTGAATTCGGCTCCCGATCTGCGAACCTATGGGGCGGGCTTATCGGGGAATCAGCCCGTTCTCGCGGCGTTGCCCAATCCCACCAACGCGATTTTGGGGACATTACCTGCGTCGGAGTATGCCCGGGTGGCGGCGGAAGCAGCTCGCACAGTGCCCCCCCGCGAACATGGTGGTAACTGCGACATTAAGAACCTGTCGAAGGGGACGCGCATCTACTTCCCGGTCTATGTGGAAGGGGCGAAGTTGTCGATGGGCGATATTCACTTCTCCCAAGGGGATGGTGAGATTTCCTTCTGCGGCGCGATCGAGATGTCGGGCTACATCGACTTGCATGTGGACATCATCAAGGGTGGTGTGGAGAAGTATGGGTTGGTGAACCCGATCTTCAAGCCGGGGCCAGTGGAGCCGCGCTATTCGGAATACTTGGTGTTTGAAGGGATTTCGGTGGATGAGTTCACGGGCAAGCAATATTACATGGATGTGCATATTGCCTATCGTCGCGCCTGTTTGAATGCGATCGAGTATCTCAAGAAGTTTGGCTTTACGGGCGAACAAGCGTATTTGCTGCTCAGTTGTGCCCCGGTTGAAGGTCGGGTGAGCGGGATTGTGGATATCCCCAATGCCTGCTGTACGCTGGCGATTCCGACGGAGATTTTTGATCAGGATATCTTGCCGAAATAGTTTAACGGTCTGAATCGGGCGTTGCTTAGGGGTTGTAAAAATATAAGTTGATGGTTTTAACTCTCTGAACAAACTTGGTGAGTTCTTTGTGCCTTCGTGACTTAGTGGTTCATCCAACCTTTACCACCAAGTCACGAAGACACCAAGGATACACAAAGGAAATTGAGTCAGTTCTTTGCAGTTATTTCTTGACAAGCCCTTACTGTAAAGCGTGGGCAACGCCCACCCTACTGACTGAATACAGACTGACTTCGTGAGTATTGATGAGAGGGAGATGCAATGGCATTGTATGAGTTTCGCTGTCCGACCTGTGGGGTGTTTGATGTTTGGCGATCGCTGGCAGAGTCCGATCAGCCTGCCTATTGCCCCACCTGCCAAACGGAGGGTAAGCGAGTGTTTTCGGCTCCGGCGGTGAGTTTGTCGAGTCGGTTGCCGTCGCGGGGTGGGTCGGAACCGGCGTTGCTGAAGAAAGCGGAAACAGAACCCAAGGCACCGAAGTTTCAAAGTCAGGCGTGTGGTCGTCCCTGGATGCTGAATCATTAAGGGACATCGAATCAATCATCTCATCTGTCGCTATGGTCTAACCCCATGGATGGAACCCCTAATTCTGCGTGTAAATTGTCATGAATTATCCAGGCTAGGCCGTTGGGCTATCATCGAGGTGACCGATCCTTGATCGGATTGATCTTGAGATTGACCCGCCGCCTGATCTGGCCATTGAAGCCGATTTAACCTTCCAAACCCAACGAGATACCTATGAAGCCTTGGGGGTGCCAGAGCTATGGATTTATGGACAGGACAAACTCAAGATCTATGTGCTGCAAAATGGCACCTATGAGGAATCAGCCATCAGTCCGACCTTTCCAACGTTACCGATGGCTGAAATGGTTGCTAGGGTGATTCAGCAAGCCCAAACCATTGGCTACAGTCAGGCGTTGTTAGAGTTTGAAGCTTTGAGGATGTCGTCGGTGGGTTGGAAGCCGTAGATGTTGTCATGGGCTTGTGTGGACTATGCCGCTAACAAAGGCACACCCAAGGCTTGTAGATTAATGGTTTCGACGTTTTGGGAATAGTGGTCTAAGGTTATGGCTACGACTTTGCCTTCGCTGTCGTAATCGACGGTTACGTCATCCGTAATGGCATCGGTAAGGGCAACGGGTTTGGTGGTTAATTCGATCGCGAGTGTGTCTGTTTCTGAGAAATACTGAATTTTCATGA
>CAZJZR010000689.1:0-2729 GCA_964550475.1 uncultured bacterium | reverse complement strand
AAACAAATAGAATAGATTTAAGAAATCGAAACCCTGATTCGCAACGGTTACCGCATCGGCATCGAACACACCGACGAACGCCATTTCCGGGTCAATGTCTGGGATTGCTGGACCAGTGTGGAAGGGGATGTAAGTGCCGCGATCGCCGCCATCAGCGACTGTCTGCACAGCCAACCCCAGCGATACGTCCGCCTAGTCGGCATCGACCCCAAAGACCGCCGCCGCGTGGCGCAGACATTGGTGAGGAAGGGATGATTCTGACCTAGGAAACTGCCAAGAAATCTGTCGATCTGCATTTTCAGCTTGTCGTCAAGACTTTAGTCGTTGAAATCGCTTAAAATCACCGTTTTAAGGCATTCGCTAAAACTCCCTACTATGAACCACCAACGCCTATCCTTCATTGACTTATTTTGTGGGATTGGTGGGTTTCGCTTGGCGGCGCAGCAGGTCTGCGCTGAGCAGGGGTTACAGCC
Source organism: uncultured bacterium (assembly GCA_964550475.1). Lineage (GTDB taxonomy): Bacteria > Cyanobacteriota > Cyanobacteriia > CAIUCS01 > CAIUCS01 > CAIUCS01. The sequence goes on along the minus strand of CAZJZR010000689.1, from coordinate 2,256 downwards.
CGAATGTGTCTTTTCTGCTGATATTGATCCAGATGCCCAACTAGCTTACGCGGCCAATTTTGGCGATCGCCCCCAGGGAGATATCACTCAGATTGATGCGGTAGACATTCCTGACCATGAGCTTTTATTAGCGGGTTTTCCGTGCCAACCCTTTAGTATTTGCGGCGATCGCAAGGGCTTCAGCGATGTACGCGGCACTTTATTTTTTGACATTGCCCGGATTGTCGCCGCCAAACGGCCAACCGCGTTTATTTTAGAAAACGTGAAACAACTAGTCGGACACGATCGCGGCAGAACCCTACAGCGAATTCTGGAAGTCCTGACCGATCTGGGTTACACAACGGATTACCAGGTATTAAATGCCCTCAAATTTGGTCTGCCGCAAAAACGGGAACGGGTGTTTATTGTCGGTTTTCGAGAACCGCTCACCTTTCGCTGGCCGCGTGGTGACGTGCCGATGCGATCGCTGGAAAGCATCTTAGAACCAGATGAAACCGTTGCCAGTTTCTACTGGGCATCCGATCGGATTCGCGCTAACCGTATGACCAAATTTACCGACCCATTACCCAGCCAACGCACCATCTGGCACGAAAACAAAGGTGGTCATATCAGTGCCTATCCGTTTTCCTGCGCTATGCGAGCCGGTGCATCCTACAACTACCTCTTAGTGGATGGCAAACGCCGCCTGACGGAACGGGAAATGCTCCGCCTCCAAGGATTTCCCGACAGTTACAAAATCGTCTGTGGGTATGCCGCCACCCGCAAACAAGCCGGAAACAGTGTCGCAGTTCCCTGTGTTGTGGCCGTATTACGGTCTGTCCTCAATGCCTTACAACAAAACCGCTCGGCTATCTTACCCCCCCGCCCCATGCAACTGAGCTTGGCTCTCGGCTCGGATAGTGCCTGCCCACATTTACCGAGTCGGGGTCACTAACGCTGCCGATCGCGGGTTAGATATGTGGGCGAATTTTGGCGTGGCGATTCAGGTCAAACACATGACCTTAAACGAAGAACTGGCAAGCGAAATTGTAGACCAAGTGGAAAGTGATCAACTGGTGATCGTTTGCCGGGATGCAGAGGCTGCGGTTATTTCCACGATTATGAAACAAATTTCCTATGGGCGTAGGGTGCGGGGTATTGTGAAAGAATCGGATTTGATTCGGTGGTATGAGTTGTGTTTGCGGGGTGAGTTTGCCGATCGCCTTGCTCAACCGCTCTTGCAACGGTTGGCGGATGGGTTCAGCATGGAATTTCCCCAGGCCACCTATACAACCAGCTTTTGCGCGGCTCGTGGGTACACCAATCTGACCCCACCGACCAGATGGAGAACAACGCTAGATGCATGATCCCATGTAATCCCATGTAAATAGTTATCCCAAGGGACTTGCGTGAAAATAAAGTAAACACGATCCATTACGGCTGAAGCCTTTAGCGTAACCCTAGGCGAAGCCCATGCCTTCACTCATCACTCACCACTCATTACTCAACCGTGTCAACCATCATCCATGTCGTCGGAATTGGCTTAGATGGTGCCAGCGGTTTGTCCGTTGCCATCCAGCAGATTGTCCAGCAGGCCACGCTGTTGGTGGGCAGTTCCCGCCATCTGGCTTACTTCCCCGACCATCCCGCCGAAACTTGGGGATTGAGCGATTTGGGGCAGACGATCACCGCGATCGCCCAACGCCTGACCCAACTTGACCAATCCCCTGACCAATCCATCGTTATCCTCACCTCCGGCGATCCCCTGTTCTTTGGTCTGGGGCGGTTGCTGTTGGCCGAACTGCCCCCAGAGCGATTGCAATTTCACCCCCACGTCAGTTCCATCCAGCTAGCCTTTAGCCGCATCAAACTGCCCTGGCAAGAAGCGCGACTGATCAGTGCCCATGGCCGATCACTGGAGCAGTTGATCCCCGCCCTGCAACAGGGGGCAGACACCATTGCCCTGTTGACCGACTCTGACAGTACACCGGGGGCGATCGCCCAATTAGTCCTGGCGTTGGGGTTACCGTCCCTGTATCGGTTGTGGCTGTGCGAGAATTTGGGCGGCAGCGACGAACAGGTGCGGGATTGGTTGTTGTCTAGCGAGGCAGATGTTCAGGCGATCGCCGCTGTTACCCCCGCTGCGCTGAATGTGGTGGTGTTGCAACGGCTCAGTCCCACTGCCGACTGCTTGCCTCTCGATCCGACCCGTTTACCCGCTGTGGGCATTCCCGATCGCCTGTTTTTTAGTTTTAGCGATCGCCCCGGCCTGATGAC
>CAZJZR010000688.1:0-2737 GCA_964550475.1 uncultured bacterium | reverse complement strand
GGCTGCTGGTGCCGTGGGCATAGCTGCACCGCAGGCTAAACTCCATCCGCCGATATAAATCCTCAGCATCCCAATGGCGACTAGCATCCTGGTCAATCGCCGCCATGGCACCGTTAAAACTGCCGTCGGCGTTGGGCGATCGCTCCCAACTATGCCCCTTATCCAAATGGGTATGCAGTTCGACAAAACACGGCCACACCTGCCCACCCCGCAAATCCACCGTGGGGATGGCGGCTGGAGGGGGAGTGAATTGGGCAGAGGCAGGGGCGATCGCGGCAATTTTCCCCTGAAAAATCTCCAAATTCAGTCGCAGTAAGCGATCGGCCTGACTCGCCAGCGGCACCCCCGCCGCCACCGCTGCCGTTTCCAGTTCCGTCGTTGGGTGATCCAGCAGACAGGCAGGAACCGTTGCATTCAGTAACCAATAGCGATCGGTGGCAGGAACAGTGCAAAAAGACGGCATCGCAATCATTACAGTCAGGAGATCACAGGGCTATCTTTCACCATACCCCGAAATCGTTACCTAACTTAATATAAGAAATTGGCAATATTTTTCTAGTTCTAATTAAATTTGTGTTGCCCAACGTAGGGGCGAAGCATTCCGGTAGTTAAGTTAGGGAATAACCGAAAAATCATGGCCGGAATGCTTCGCCCGTACAAGGTTATCGGTTCAAACACAAAATCATTGAGGATCAGATATTTTTGCAGGGACATAGCATTGCCGTGTCCGTCTGGTTGAGTTCCGCGAGATGTACGGGCGGGTTTAGCTGTAATAACAACTTAAGTTGGTTTCAGTCCATAGAATTTGCAGATATTCTATGCAACTCTATACAAAACCTGGCAGTTCTTTTGTGTAAAGGGTTGATGGGTTAAGTACTGATAGATCTGTGCAAAAAAGAGTACAGATTTCATGCGACAACACGTATGCCAATTACAGACAACCTGTAGGTTGCGTATAGCTTTCGGTATGGCTTCGCTAAAGGCAACGCTTTAACGCACCATCATACTCGCAAGTCACAACCAAACATGGTGCGTTACGCTTCGCCTTTCTTGGATGCCGTAGGCTATACGGCACCCTACGATACCCACGCTTTTCAGTGTTTTCGGTAAATTGTCGTGAATAATGCAGACTAGGGGCGGGGTGCCCGCGTCTTTAATAGATACTTGGGCAGTTCGATTAAAGCTGTAATTGCCTAACTCTATGATCTACAAGCATTTCAAGCATTTAAGCTGTGTCTATTAGGGGAATCCACTATAATAAAAATGTTCTGCATGGTCATATACGCTGATGTCGCTGGCAAAAGATGTAGCGCAAGATTTGCCGCAAAATGTAGAATCCACCCTCAGTGAATGGGAGGCTGCGGGTGTTGTTGTGCCGCCCACTCCGTTGTTCAGTGATGAACCGCCCTTGGAAACAGACTTGCATTTGCGGCAGATATTGCTGCTAATTACGTGCCTGGAGTGGTTATGGGGCGATCGCCAGGACTTTTACTGTGCCGGTAATCTGACGATCTATTACAGTCCCAATCAACTGAAGTCGGAAGATTTTCGTGGTCCCGACTTTTTTGTGGTCTTAGACACCGAGCGCAAATCCCGCAACTGTTGGGTCGTGTGGGAAGAGGATGGTCGGTATCCGAATGTGATTGTGGAACTGCTGTCCAAATCCACGGCTACCACTGACCGGGGACTGAAAAAAGCGATTTACCAAAACACCTTCCGCACGCCTGAATACTTTTGGTTCGATCCTCACACATTGGAATTTCAAGGCTTTCAGTTGGTGGGCGGACAGTATCAGCCCCTCGTTGCTAACCCGCAGGGTTGGCTGTGGAGTCAGCAATTACAGGTGTTTTTGGGGGTGCGCGATCGCCAACTGCGCTTCTTCACCCCAGAGGGCGAATTGGTGCCCAGCCCAACCGAAGCAGCACAGGTGGCAAAAGAAACCGCCCAACTGGCAGAACAGGCGGCGCAATTGTCAGAACAACGGGCCAATGTCGCTGAAGACCGGGCACAGCAAGCGGAACTGTTGTTGCAACGGTATCGCCAACAGTTTGGCGACTTAGGGGGTTAGCACCTTGAACCTCAAACCCTGATGTACCCTGAATTCGACAGCCCCATTTTGCGTGGGCGGAACGCACGAAAAATGGGGCTATTTGGGGATTTTCGCGTAGCGAAAATCCCCAAATAGCCTGTTCGTCGAACTGACGTTAATGCAAAGGGCCACCCAGAATGATTTTGGCGATGGCATCGGTGACATCGGTGGGCTGTTCCGTTGCCAATTGGTCGTACCACTGTTGGGTAATCGCTGGCTCTTTGCCATGGATGACTTCGGCGCGTTTGCGGGCTTTCTGGACGATCGCTGTTGTCCGTTCCTTCCGTTCAACCTCATACCGTTGCAAGGCATACTCCACACCCAAGTTGGTGGTGAGCAAATATTGCGTCAGCACCAACCCATCTTCCATGGCTTGACAACCGCCCTGACCCAGATCGGGGCAGGTGGCGTGGGCGGAGTCCCCCAGCAGAGCCACCCGTCCCCGCACCATCTGGTCTAGGGGGCCAACGTCGTGAATTTCTAACCGATTGGTTTTGTCTGGGTTGAGTTGCTGAATCAGGGCTTGCACGGGCTGATCCCAGTGCTGGAAGTGGGCGGTCAATTCGGCGCGGATGCCGTTGGGATCGGGTGGAGTGCCTTTGGGCAGGGGGACATCAAAGAAGAAGTAGAGGCGATCGCCCGCCACAG
>CAZJZR010000687.1:0-2743 GCA_964550475.1 uncultured bacterium | reverse complement strand
GCAGCCCCCAGGGTGTCAAAATCGGCGGTGGTATGGCAAAGGATCAGATCCACGGATGGCACCATCCCAGTCAGGACTACCACCAGTCTAGCGGTTGGGGAGATCTGATTGTATGGCAAAGGGATTTGTGGCGGCAGATGGGTGGCCTGCCCCATCTCCTGATCTGCAAGGGCGGTGCCTGTGTTTAACAATAGCGTGCCAGGGCAAACTGCTTTAGCAACGCTGGGGCAATCTCCGTCAGCGGTAACACCGTCTGCGCGGCACCGAGGGCGATCGCTTCCTTGGGCATCCCAAATACCACCGAACTCGCTTCATCCTGGGCAATGGTGCTGCCCCCTGCTTTGGCGATCGCCAACAAGCCTTCTGCCCCATCCCGTCCCATACCTGTCAGCAATACCCCCAAGGCCGCCTGTCGGTAATAGTTGGCCACCGCTTCAAACAACACCGTTACCGATGGCCGATGCCCCGACACTGGCTCCCCGCTGGACAGCACAATCCGGCCTTGGGAGGTGAGTTGCAAATGGCAGCGATCGGGGGCAAAATACACCACTCCCGGTTTGGGTAACTCGCCCGCCTGGGCAATTACCACGGGCAGTTTGCACTCTGCCGTCAACCATGTGGTCAGTCCCGGTAAAAAACCCTCGCTAATGTGCTGCACACAGAGAATCGGCACGGGGAAATTCGTCGGCAAGGCTTTGAGGATGGTATGGAGAGCTTGGGGGCCACCCGTGGATGCCCCGATCGCCAACACCCGTGGCAGGGATAACTGTTGGGAGGTGGGGATGAGGAATTGGGCGGGGGTGTTCGGTTTGGGGTTTGGGGTTTGCGGTTTGACGGTTGGGGACGGTGGCGGTTGGGGTTTGGCGCGGAAACGGTGCTGGGTGAAGACGGACACCCCAGACAACACCTTGATGCGGGTGATCAAATCCTGTTTGATCCGTTCATATTCCGTCGCCATTTCCACACTGGGCTTCAGGAACACATCCAACGCCCCCGCCTGCAACAGTTGGAAGACATTCTCGCTATCCTCCTGCTTGTCCACCGACGCACTGATCACCAAAATCGGGCGCGGGTATTCCGCCATGATCCACTGGGTCAACTCCAGCCCGTTCATTTTCGGCATATGAAAATCGGTGCATACCACCTGGGGCTGCACCTTGGGGATCAGTTCCATCGCTTCCATGCCATTGCGGGCAATTCCCACCAGTTCAATATCCGGGGAACTGTTAAAAATGCGTTGCAGAATGATCGCCGCAACCGGAGAATCTTCAACAACGAGCACGGAAATCGGAGTGGTAGCCATGCATGGGAAGGGGTGAGGAGAGGATGCGAGTTAAATCAATCGCTGTAAGGTTTCAATCAAAATTTCTTGATTGAGAATGTTTTTGGTAATGTAGGCATTCGCGCCTGCGGTTGCACCCCGGCGTTTGTCCTCGTCACTGGCCAACGAGGTGACTAGAATGATGGGTAACTCATTATATTTCCGTTGTTGGCGGATTTTTTCGGTGAGTTGCAATCCATCTAAATTGGGCATTTGAATATCGGAAATGATCGCGTCAAATGCCTGCGTTTGCAGTTTTTTCCAGCCATCGTTGCCATCCACAGCGGTAACCACCTCATAGCCCGCCGACTCCAACATCCGTTTTTCCTGGGTGCGGGTGGCGATCGAGTCTTCCACCAGCAACACCGTATGTTTCTTGCTGCCCATCAGTTGGGTGGGGATGACCGAACTGGGGGTGGTGCGCCGTTGGACGGATTTAATCAAATCCTGGGGATTCAGCACCATGCAGACTTCTCCAGTGCCCAGGATGGTCGCACCAGAAACATTGCGTACCCGTTTCAACAACTGACTTTGGGGTTTGATCACCACATCCTGTTCGTCAATCAGTGCATCGACAAACACGCCCAGTTGTTCCCGTCCCGATTGCAGAATGATGCAGGGGGTTTGGTTTTGTTGGGCGAGCTGGGTGAGGGATTGGGCATGGATTTCCGAGGACAGTTCCAACAGGTCGGCCAGGTTGGCGACGGAGATGGGCTGGCCATCCCGGACGATGGTGTCGCGCCCTTCTAGGGTGAACAGATCCTCTGTCTTGACCAGGCAAGCGGTGCGGACAAATTCCACCGGAATGGCGTAGGGGGTGTCGTGGACTAGGACAATCAGCACATGGGCGGTGGCGAGGGTGATGCCCAACTGGATGCGGAATAGGCAACCCTGACCGGGGGTGGAGTTGACTTCGATCGCCCCCTTCAGTTGCTCCACATTGGTTTGCACCACATCCAAGCCCACTCCCCGTCCCGACACTTCCGTGACCAAGGGCGCAGTGGAAAATCCCGGTTTGAAGATCAGGGCTTGAATATCGTGGACATCCATGCTGGCTAAGTCTTCTTCGCGACAAACGCCCCGTTTGAGAGCGGTGTGTTTAATCCGTTCCACATCCAAGCCACAGCCATCGTCTTGGACTTCGATGATGATGTTGGTGGGGGTTTGGTAACTGCGGAGGTGGATGGTGGCGGTGGGGGACTTGCCGAGGCGATCGCGATCCTCTGGCCGTTCGATGCCGTGATCAATGGCATTGCGGATCAGGTGCATCAGCGGGTCTTTCATTTGTTCCAGAATCCGCTTATCGGCGCGGGTTTCGCTGCCTTCAATCACCAATTCCACCTGTTTGCCTTCCTGCCGTGCCAAGTCGCGCACCATGCGGGGGAAGAAGTTGAAAATGGTGGACATGGGCAACAGCCGCAG
>CAZJZR010000686.1:0-2744 GCA_964550475.1 uncultured bacterium | reverse complement strand
AAATATCAAAAACAAAGGAAATGCCGTTAATGCTGTTTAAATGCACAACAGCTTACCACAGGATGGATCCAGTAATTGACCTTCACCGTGCTGAAATACAGTTACCTCTAGTAACCAATCCACAATCGATGGTGGCGTGTAAAACTCACCTAAGCGTTTCCGTTTAGCTGGGGGCAGAAATGTTTGATAAATATCTCCTAAAATCTCTTCCGACAATCCTGAAAAGTCATAGGCATTAAATCGCAAAATCAACCGTTGCAGAGATTCATCTAAGGCTCCGTTGGTTTGATAAATCCAGTCAAATAAATTACGTTCAAAGGGTTCGTGATAGAGCCGCCCCAAATCCTCCGATACTAATTGCACTAACGCTTTAGCATCTCCCGTTAATTGATCCACAAATGCCGCCCAATCTTGAGGCCCCCCATTGGATAGTCGTCGCTTTTTAGTCAGATGCAAATCTTCGACTAACCGGAGAAATAGAATACGTGCAATCAAGACAGCAACAGAATCGGCAACGAATGATTCTCTAATGCGTTCTGTAACCTGCTTACCTTTCGCATTCACATCCCGCCCGTACTGATCTTCAAACCGGGGCAAGGTTTCTTCAAATAAATGTCGATGAAAGTCAGATTTAATTTGAAGCCTGACCATAGCTCGACGCTGAGTTTCTTCAGACGCAGCAACCAAATTGCGCTTTAATTCTTGAGCTTGGTGTTTGAAGTGTTCATATTCCTGAATTAAGCTGGCGATCGCGCCCTCTGCGGCGGCACCTAGCTCAGTAAAACTCGCTTGCAAGTCTTGCCGCAAACGGTCTAGTGTTTCCGGCGTATCTAACTTTAAGTAAACATAAGGTAACTGCCCATCAATAAAGCTTGCCCATTGATTACTGTGGGTTGCCTGTTCATAGGCAATAAATCTTAGGCTTAGTTTTAATTGATCAAACGTAATTGCAGATAAGTGACACGGTTGTTCAAAACCTGCAACTGGCTCTCCGGTCGGCAACACGATCCAGAGATAATGGGCTGTTAAAAACAAAACATATCGAGTCAGACCTTCAATATATTTTCGTTTTTGCTGCCACAGTTTTTGGCGGCCAGTTTCTGTATACAGTTCTGTATCATCTTTTTTCAGATCGCCCACAACCCAGGCAATTTTCTCCGGAGTCAGCAGTTTAATATCTGGATAACCGCCGCCGCTAACATCCTCGGTAACTACCCGATCTTTGGGATAGTCCAGTAATGCCGCTAAAAAATCTCGCACATCTGGGTTGTACGATCGCTCAGGGCGATGCCAATCCAAAGCCAGCCATTTCGCTAAAGGGTTGGTCGGTTGTCGTGATGGTCTACTGCTTTTGGCCAAAATTCACGCCCTCTCTGCCTTGCAATACTGTCAACAAGCCCCCAGCAGAAACACAGGTTAACACTGAATCTCAACTGTCCGTTCGTTTCTTAAACAAATCCTATCTCTTCTCGCTGTGGGGGCGATCGCCAACAGCGATTCCCTGACGGATGAGGCAGAATGGAGGGTGAATGATGATTAGGGATCTGTCATCCCCCATTCCTACGGCTTCTTCACCATGATCCAGCACACCCGATCGCCCCAATCTCCCGCCACCGCACCGGACTCCCCACCGAACGCCCCGTCGCCGTCACGGGCAGGCATCGAGGACTCGATTTTGTTGCGGGCGTTGGTGCAAGCTCTTGTGATTGTCGGGATTATCTCGACGGATATTGCGGCGGTGGACATTGACGACTCGGCAATGGCGAGTTTTTGGGCGATTCCGCTCAGCATTGCCGGATCGATCTGGAGTTGGCGGAATCGCCGCAAACGCAACATCACCGCCAAGTTTTTAATTGCGATTGGCATGTTGTTGGCTCTGGCATTCTTCCTCAGTCGATTGCTGAGTTTTCAGAGCGACACCCGCCTGATTTTGTTGAGTTTGTTAATCCAACTTCAGGTGTTGCACAGCTTCGACCTGCCCCGCCGCAAGGATTTGGGGTATTCCACCGTCATCGGCCTGATCCTGATTGGTGTAGCCGCCATCCTTAGCCAAACGGTGGTGTTCGGGGTATTTTTGCTGCTGTTTTTAGCGATCGCCCTACCTGTCCTCATTCTCGATTACCGCTCCCGTTTGGGTTTAATTAGCCAAATCGCCTCCCGCAAACAACGGGTATTCCTGTTGGGTCATGACCTTTCTCCCAAGCGATTAGGCGCGTTTCTCGGCGTAGTCTTGGCCATGGGGTTGGTGATTTTTGTGTTCTTACCCCGCTTCCCCAGCTACCAAATCCGCACCTTCCCCGTCAGTGCTCCCATCCAACTGGAAAATCAATTTAATAACCGTCAGATCATTAATCCGGGCTATACCCGTGCCGGTCGGCAGCAGGGCACCAACTCGGTTGGATCTGGAGGGGGGCCAGGGGAAGGGCAAGGCAATGCCCCCGGGCAAATAGATGACGTTTACTACTACGGGTTCAACACCTCGATTAACCAAAATCTGCGGGGGGTGATGAAGCCGCGTGTTGTCATGCGGGTGCGATCGCAGGCTCCCGGTTTTTGGCGCGTCATGGCCTTTGACCAATACACCGGACAGGGTTGGGAAGTGTCCCGCAACGATCGCACCCAAACCCTCAGTCGTCCCCGTTGGTTGTCCCACATTACCTTGCCCCGCTTACTCAGTCGCAGCCGCACGCGCGAGGTGATTCAAACCTACACCATTGTCGAGGACTTGCCGAACTTGGTGGCAG
>CAZJZR010000685.1:0-2748 GCA_964550475.1 uncultured bacterium | reverse complement strand
CTTCAAACTGGCGTGTACCACCTCACTGCCCCGCTTCAGCTTAAAGCCCACCTTTTCGCACACCCGCTGCATTGGGATGTTCTCCGTCAGGATTTCCGCTGTAATCCGATCCAGTTTTTCATCCTTGCCCACCTGCACTAGGCGATGCAGTAGCTCAGTGCCCAAGCCCTGCTTTTGGTAGGGATCGCTGACCAGCATGGCAAACTCGGCTTCGTTGATCCCGTGTTGCTTACTTAGCCGCGCCACTCCCAGAATTTCGGTTTTCCCGGTGTCCGCGTGCTTGTATTCCGCCACCAGAGCCATTTCCCGGTCGTAGTCCATAAAGCACAGCCGCGCTAGCCGTTCGTGGGAGGTACGCCGACTCAGCTTCATCAGGTGGAAGTAGCGCAGGTAAACGCTTTGCTCCGACAGCGTTTCGTGGAACTGCACCATCATCGGTTCATCTTCGGGGGAGATGGGGCGGATGGTGACGGTTTCGCCGTTGGGCATTGTCCACGGGGCGACGTATTGCACCGGATAGGGACGGATGGCGGGTTTAGGCAATTCTGCCTCTGGAGTATCGAGGTCATGCAGAATCACCCGTGCATCCAAGGCAATAATCTGTTCCGGTGAAACGAACAGCGGGTTAATGTCAATTTCCTTAATCCACGGATGTTCCACCACCAAATGGCTGAACCGCACCAACAGTTGTTCCAATTCCCCGGTGTCGATCGGTTTGCGTCCCCGCACCCCTTGGAACACGGTGTAGATTTTGGTTTGCTCCATCATCCGCCGCGCTAGGGTGGTGGTCAGTGGGGGCAGGGCGATCGCCCGATCCTTAAACACCTCCACCAACTGTCCCCCCAAGCCAAATAACAGTACGGGGCCAAACTGGGGATCAACGCTACTGCCAATGATTAGCTCGTAACCGCCATCGCGGTTGACCATCGGTTGCACGGTCACACCTTGGAAATGTTCCGCGCCCACTTTTTCGGTGACGGAGAATTTGATGTCGCGAAAGGCTTGGCGGACGGCTTCCGGGTGGTTCAGGTTCAGTTGCACGCCGCCCACGTCGGTTTTGTGGGTGATGGTGCGTGACCACAGTTTCAGCACCACGGGGTAAGTCATGGTTGCAGCGAGGGCGATCGCCTCCTCCTCTGTCGTCGCCACCCCAGTCGGACTGACTGGAATCCCGTAGGCCGCCAACAATTGCTTCGACTCCTCTTCCGACAACAGGGTACGTTGTTCTCGGCGCACGTTGTCCAGCAGGTCGCTGACCCGTTGCCGTTCCTCCTGCTCATCCACGGAATCGATCACCAAGCGTGGCGTTTCGTAAATGCCTTGCAAGTTGTAGGCATATCGCCACATCAGGTTAAACAACCGCGCCGCCGAGTCGGGATAGGGATAGGTGGGAATGTTGCAACGGTTGAGGATGGTTTCCCCGGCCTTCACCTCTGCGCCACCCATCCAACTCGCTAGGATGGGTTTATCGCCTAACTTGTCGCGGGATTTTTCCACCCAATTCTTCAGATGCTCTGCCGTTAACGTGGGATCGGTCATGGACTGGGGTGTCAGGATGACTAGAATGCCATCGCTATTGGGGTCTTGCGCCACCACTTCCAGCGTCTTGATATAGCGTTCCGGTTCCGCATCCCCCAAGATATCCACCGGGTTGCTGTGGCTCCAGTGTTTGGGCAAAAATTCATTCAACCGCTGAATGGTTTCATCGGTCAGGGTGGCCAACTGTCCGCCTGTGGCAATCAGGGCATCGGTGGTCAGTACCCCCGGCCCGCCCGCGTTGGTGATGATGGTAAGTTTGGGGCCTTTGGGGCGGGTGTCTTGTTTGGCCAGCACTTCGGCCAAGTTAAACAGTTCAGAGATGCGATCGACCCGCAGCACACCGCAGCGACGGAAGGCGGCATCCAGCACCGCATCGCTACCCGCTAAGGTGCCCGTGTGAGAAGCGGCAGCTTTGGCCGCTGCTTCCGTCCGTCCGGTTTTGATCACGATAATCGGCTTACTCAGAGCCACTTCCCGCGCTGCCGAAAGGAACGCCCGCGCATTGCCAATCGACTCCATGTAAATGACGATGCTGTGGGTGTTGGGATCATCGCCCAGGTAGTCGATCAGGTCGCCCCAACTGACATCGAGCATGGAACCGATGGAGACAAAGGCACTGAAGCCGACGTTTTCTGGAAAGCTCCAGTCCAATACAGCAGTACACAATGCCCCACTTTGGCTGATGAAACCGACATGGCCGCGCCGCGCCATCGCACTGGCGAAGGTGGCATTCAGTCCGGTGCAGGGGTTCATTAAGCCCAAACAATTGGGGCCAATCAGCCGCATTTGGTTATTTTTCAGCACTTCTAAGATGCGCTGCTCCAATGCCACCCCGGTGGCTCCGGCTTCTTTGAAGCCAGCGGAGATCACAATCACGCCGCCTGCTCCCACTTCGACGCATTCCTGAATTATGTCAGGCACGGAGGGGGCGGGGGTGATGATGACGACGAGATCAATTGGTTCGGGAACGGCGGTGAGGGACGGGTAGGCTTTGATCCCCAGCACGTTGTTGCGTTTGGGGTTGATCGGAAAAACGGTGCCGCCAAAGGGATTGCTAATCAGATTCCATAACAGGGTGCGCCCGACGCTCCCTTGGCGATCGGTGGCACCGACAACGGCGACGGTGGTGGGGGAGAACAAAGCGGCCAAGGGTTGGCGTTCCGATCGCAGAATGTCACTGGCGGGATCGGTGGTCGGTTTGAGGGGTTT
>CAZJZR010000684.1:0-2749 GCA_964550475.1 uncultured bacterium | reverse complement strand
GGGGTAATGCGGGGATAACAACTCTCGTCCCAAGATCTGTATACACGGTAGCCCCTGACGGGGAGTGAACGGTTACCTTACAGCAGTTTTTAGGGCCGTTTTTCGGGGAAGGCCGATCTGCAAAACGTGGTGAATTCTTGGTGCCTTCCTGTCTTAGTGGTTGATCGATCTGTTCAGCCGGAATCCGAGGTTGATTCTGTGACTTTTTCCCCTAGCTTGGGTTCGGTGCCTGCCAACAACCGTTCAATGTTGGAGCGGTGCCGCCAAATCACATACAACCCTCCGGCGATGCCAAACAGTTGATAGGCGATCGGTTGGCGCAGAAAAATCATTAAAAAGGCAACGGCGATCGCCCCAGCCATGGAGCTAATCGAGACAATCCGGGTGATGGTGACGACGAGGGCAAAGGCGGCGATCGCGCCCAAGGCCACAGTCAGGTTCATGGCAAACAGCACGCCCAAACTGGTGGCCACGGATTTGCCGCCCGTGAAGCCCAGCCACACCGATTTACTATGACCCAGAACGGCGACTAAGCCAGCGAGGGCAATCAAGATGGTGCCATCCCAGGGGGCGGTGAGGATTTGGCTGCTGGCGAATTGAGCCAGGGCGATCGCGGCCACCCCTTTCAGCACATCAATCAGCAGCACCGTTGCCCCTGGCCCTTTGCCCAAGGTTCGCAGCACATTGGTCGCCCCGGTGGAACCGGAACCGACTTTGCGAATGTCAATGCCTTTGAGCAAACGTCCTGCCAAGTAACCTGTGGGTAGTGATCCCAGCAGATAGGCCAGCAGCAACACCACGCCCCACGCGATCGCCCAATTCACCATCTCCAGTTACCCCCTGTCTTGCTGATTACCCCTTGGGTTGGACTAAGTTTTCGCCGCCTGCAATCACCTTCATGCTGTCAATTGTGTCACCTTGGCGGATTTTGTCGAGGACTTCTTTGCCCTCCACCACATAGCCAAACACCGCATAACGGCCATCCAACAGGTTCAGCCCTGCGGGGGTGAGTTCCGGTTCAAACAGGAAGAAGAAGAACTGGGAGGAACCACCCGCCGGATCATCACCGGGACGCGCCATCCCCAAAGTGCCAAAGGCGGAGAAAGGCAGCACGGGTTTGTCTAAATACCGACCCAATTCCTCTAGGGTTTGGTTATACAGCGGCGCAGCATCGCCCTTGATCAAAATTTCCAACGGAATGGCGCGGTATTGCTTAGTTTTGGGATCGATGAAGCCAACTTCTTTGCCCGGTGGATCACCCGCTTGCAGCACATAGGATTCTTCGGCACGGGTGAAGGGGAGGCCATTGTAGAAGCCGCGCTGTACCAAGTCCACAAAGTTGCCAGCGGTGACGGGGGCGTTGTAGCCATCGACGACGGCAATCATGGTGCCTTTGCTGGTCTTGATTTCAATTGTGGCGCGTCCTTTGAGTTGGGGCAGATTGGCATAGGCTTCTGGGACTTCAAAGGGGACTTTCTGCACCATCATCTCTTCCAATTCCCCCACCACATCCAATGCCTCTAGCCGAGTGGTGCGGATGGCTTCTTTGTCCTTGGCATCGGTGGCGGTTTGCAGGGTGGCGATCGCCGTTTGCAATGAACCTAACAATTCTTTGGCATGGGCTTGCTGACTGTCTGGGATGCCCTCCAACAACTTGGCCTCATCCTTGGTCAGCACATCGGTGGCTTTTTTCAAGTCTTGCTTGATCCCGCCCCACCGCTTACCCCGCAGTTGTGCCGATATATCTTCGAGGTCACCTTGCAATGCCCGCACGGTGGGGTTGTCGATGGGGAGGGCGTAGCGCAGCAGGGTTTTGCCATCGGTGATGGCGTTGCCTTGGGGGAGTCCGGCGAGTACGGGTAAACCCAATCCGAGTACGGCAACACCCACGATCAGGGGGATGGCCACAACCCAGGCCAACCGGGAACGCCATCGCTGTTGACGCAGCCCAACCGTGATCTCTGCGAACCGATCTGAGGGGGTAACCATAGGATGTCTTCAGTCCCAGATTGTATATACAGTAACCATCAGCATGGTAACAGTTAACGACTATCTGTAGAACCCTTTACCGGGTAGTGGACTTGGCAGATGGTTGGCAGATCGTTAGGGGCAAACTGCCGTTCGCCCCTAATGTGCGATTGGAGATTTTATTTGCACGCTTGTTCCTTAGGCCGACTCAACGGCGATCGTGCCTCGGAACATATTCATGCCACAGGTGAACTCGTACTGACCGGGTTGACTGGGGGTGAATTCGATCGCGGTGGTTTGGTTCACCGGGAGGGGTTGGGCGATGCGGAAATCGGGCAACCGGATTTCGGCTAAGCAGCCGCTGGGATCGGTGCGGGTGAAGTTGAGCCGGACGGGTTGACCTGCCTGGACAACAATTTGGCTGGGTTCATAGCCACCATCGACGGTGATGGCAATTTCTTGGATGCCGTTGTTGACTTTGGCGGTGCGGGCGACGGGACGACGCAACAGGAACCACCATAGTTCTAAGCCGATGAAGCCTAAACCCGCAGCGGTAACGGCTAGTTCGTTGGTCAGCGGTTGATCGATCGGTTGTAGTCGGGTGGTGGTGGAACGGTGGTTGGACATTTCAGCCGTGGAGGTGGGAGCGGCGATCGCGCCGGAGATGGCTCCCAAGAGGAAGCCGAGGCCAACTAAGGTGCTGAAGAAGAGGGGTTTGGTCATGGGAGGGGGGAGTGGTAAGTGGTAAGTGATGAGTGGTAAGTGATGAGTGGTAAGTGAT
>CAZJZR010000683.1:0-2749 GCA_964550475.1 uncultured bacterium | reverse complement strand
CTAGCATTTCTGAAGTTTACACAATCACAGGATGTTTGATCAGTCAGGCAGACTAAGAGGGTGTTTTAAAAGCCTTATTTGATGTAGCCCTGGCGACTCAAGTCGCGGCTATACGGACAAAACCTGCCTACGCAGGTTATGGAAACCCTTGATTTTCTTCAGTCCGCGTAGGCGGACTTTGTTCACCTAGTCGCGGTTTTACCGCCAGACACTTTTCAAACACCCTCTAAATCAATCCTGTACAGGTAGTAACTGTTCTCCAGACTCCATCCACTATTCACTCGTAACCGTTTACTCCCCTGACGGGGAGGAACAAGCGGGTGTAGCCCGCAACACTTTTCTTATGGGGGGATGTGAACGGTTACTATTCACTCTATTCACTTTATTCACTCTTAATCATTCACTCTTGACTTTTCCCCATGACCATCCTCACCATTAATGGCACAATTCAACGCAAGGGTATGGGTTCTGGAGCGTGGGCGTTGGTGGCGGATGATGGCACCGCCTATGAAATTTACCAAGGTAAGCCGAAGGAATTGCTGAAAACGGGGTTACGGGTGCAAGTGCAGGGGCAGGTGCGCCAGGATGTGATGACGTTAGCGATGATTGGCCCGGTACTGGAAGTAACAGGATTTGAGATTGTCGGCTGAGAATCAGCGAATTAACAGGCTAATCCTAACTGCCCAGGTACCTATTAAGGACGCGGGAACCGCGCCCCTACACACAGACCAAGTACAGAATGTCCATGTAGGGGGTGGGGCACCCAACCCTTGTGGATCAAACAATCCAGCGTTACTCTACCTGAGTAGTTACGGCTAATCACTTGATCACCCGTGGCTAAACACCTGATAGCCACCCTTCACTATCCACCCTTCACTATCCACCCTTCACCCCTCCCCGATTAAGGTAAACGCCGCCCAGTCCTTGGGGTTGGGATGGCTTTTCAGGGTGGTTAACATGGCTTGGCGTAGGGCTTGGGCTTTGGGGAGTTTCCCCTGCTGCCAATTTTGGTAAAACTGTTGCATCAACTCGCTGGTGGGGGCATCGGGAACGGCCCAGAGGGAGACGATGACGCTGGGGACTCCGGCGGCGATGAAGGAACGGGACAACCCGATTACCCCATCTCCGGTAATCCTTCCCCGGCCAGTGTTGCAGGCACTCAGCACCACCAAGTCTGCCTTGAGTCGCAGATCGAGGATTTCGGCGGCAGTTAGGAAGCCATTGGCTTGGTTGGGGTCAGGGGCGAGGGCGATCGCGCTCCGCAGTCCCCGCAACTCGTCGAAAATCCCATGGGTAGCCAAGTGGATTAAATTGGCTTGGGGCATCCGTTGCAGCACGGCGGCTTTGGTGGCTTGGTTGCCCAGTAGCGGCGTGGTGTTGAACAGGGGGGCGATCGCCTTCGCCTCCAGTTCGGCTCCCGGCAGCGGTGCCAACGGACGGGCGGGTTGCCCCGGTTGGGACACCAGCGTGGGCATGGTGGGATTACCGACAATCAACGGTTGTAGGGCTTCCTGACGGTTAGCCTCGCGGGCTTTTTGGAGTTGGGCAGTGAATTGCAACGCCTGAATCGACGGTGCGGTGAGAATTGTGTGTCGCTCAATTAGGTAAGAACCATTGGCGGGTTTGAGGGCGGCGAAGGGTACCAAAAACAACGCCCCTTGGGGAATGAAGATGACGGGTTGGTTGGGATCGGTGGGCAGGCGATCGGCGATCGGCTGGATCAACAACTCGTACAACTTTGCCAACTCCTGACTGGAGGGCGTGGGAAAACTGGGGGGCGCGATTTGGTTGGCCGCGTCGGGATTAAAGGTAAATTCGCCATCACGGGTGCCGATGGAGCGGCGACTGGTCTGCACGACCTGGGTTAATGAGGTCTTGTCCGACTGCCACAGGGGGGTGAGGTCGGTGCTATGGAAGCTGATGCGCCCACTGGGGTCAATCACCCAAATCAACACTTTCGCCTCTTGCCAATCCTGTCGCCCATTCACCTGTACGGGTTCGGGAATGATGGAATATTGCACCAGCGTGGCGTTGCGCTGCTGTGCCACCTGTTGCATCTGGGCAATGGTGGGTGGGGTGGGTGCAGGGGCATTGGATGCAGAGGCATTGGGCGACGTGGTGCCCCGTGAGGCCAATAGATCAGCAAAGGCGCGTGCTCGTCCCTGCTCGGCAATTTCCAGGGCGGTGTTGGGGTTGCCTTGGGCGACGTACACCTGTTGTAGGGTGCGGTAGGTGCGGACTTGTTGATCAAACAGTAGGACTTTGGCGGCATCGGCATCGGGGCGGTTACCCAACTGCGATCGCACCGTCTCCAACACCTGTAACCCCGCCTGGAGGGTTTGTGCCGCTGCTGGCAGTTGACCGGCCTGGAATTGCGCCAGTCCCACGTTGTTTAACCCAATGCTGACGGCGTATTGGTCATTGATTTTGCGGGCGATCGCCAAACTTTCTTGGTACATGGCGATCGCCTGGGGATAATTCTTCAGGCCATAGTAAACCAGCCCTAATTTGCCCAAGGCACTGATTTGGCCGCTCATGTCATCCAGTTGGGCGGACATGGCTAAACTCTGTTGCAGGGTGGCGATCGCTTCATCCGTTTTGCCCATGCTGTTGTAGGTGAAGCCCAAATCGTCTAACAAAATCGCCTGCCCTTGGCGATCGTTAATCGCCTCGGTCAATGCCAATGCTTGCCGTTGAATCGCCATCGCTTGGTCGTATTGGTTGGCTAACCAATGGGCGATGCCCAAAC
>CAZJZR010000682.1:0-2750 GCA_964550475.1 uncultured bacterium | reverse complement strand
CGATTCACCCGGTTCCTACTCCCTAATCCCCATATAATTTGGCGAAGGTATTGCTGTGCAGACATGTTTTGCAAAATATAGCCGCTTGGCAACCGTTCACTCCCCCGGTGTTGCTGAATAGCAGGATGAATTGCAACGAAGTTTCAATTCATCCAACTCTTAGCTCATCCCTAAATTCAGCAACGCCCACTCCCCCTAGGGGAAACGCGGGCTTAGCCCCAACCCTTGTTATCGCGGGACAGGTAAATGGTTACACCCCTTACAATGATGTGGGTACCGCCCGCACCTTTCAACCTCCCACCCAGTAGAGATCTGAGCTTACTCAGCCGTGCTTCACGAATATGAAAAACGCCGTGGCAATTTGTGAGGAAATACCTAAATTTGATAAGCCACCATCTAGAATTTTAAGCCTGATCCGCTGGATGCTGGCTAGTTTAGCCCTGAACTTCTGCTCAGAGGCTATTGGGGAAAGTGGCTAGAAGGTTGATGTTTCCTGTGTTCCACCCACGAAAAATCAACTTTTAACCCACCCTCTAAAAAATTAGGCAATCTCACAGCAAAAAAGTTACGCTATTCTATTAGCGCATCACCATAGCGTTTTCCACTGACGGGTTGCCCCCTGCCACTACCCTTCACCATCCATCGCCCCCTAGGACTATTGCCGAATATTGAATCCCCACAACGGAACACTCCCAACAGCCCCCCATGCCGCTCCCCACTCGCCTCAAGTCGCACGGCAGCCCAATAAGCTTGTTCCCCCACCCGCTCCTGCTTTGACATATGCTGCTGATTACGTTCTGTGACTACCTTCTGTGACTACATTGTTGAAGTTTTGATGTAGTTGAAGCATAGGGGTAATCTTCTGTTAATCTACTGTTTGTGATTTTTTTTAGTTACATTGGTAACGTTAGGTTTTTCAACAGCTTTTTTGATCACCTTAAACTTATCCAGGTTATTCTCAGGTTATTCTTTTAGCATTTACCCGTTTCAGATTTATCCTTCCGGCACTACCAGAGGAGTTCAGTCGTGGCGAACAAAATATTAGTCATTGACGACAGTAAAGTGATTCGGAGCCGAGTCAAGGACATGTTGCCTCAGGGTAACTTTCAAGTTCTGGAGGCCAAGGATGGCCTAGAAGGACTGAATCTGATTCGGCAAGAACGACCCAATTTGATTATGTTGGACTTTCTGCTGCCTCGGATGAGCGGGTGGGAAGTGTTCCAACAAATTCAAAATCATCCAGAACTGCGGGCAACCCCCTTGGTGCTGATGTCTGGACGTAAGGAAGAAGTAACCGAAAAAATCCCAGAGCCATTCGAAGATTTTGAGTTTATTGAGAAGCCCTTCGAGCAGAAAGAATTGGTCAACGCCATTCAATCCGCGATGAAGAAAGCCAAAAGGCGGCCAAAACCGGAGGCGATCGCGCCTAAGGCCGTTGATTCTACAAGCCCCGTCAGTAGTGTGAGTGCTGACGAAATCAAGGCTCTCAACGATAAAATTGCCGCCATGCAGGCTGAAATTGAGACCATGAAGAAACAAATCTCGCAAGTAGTCACCTTCATCAAGCAAAAGTTAAAGTAACGTCAGCCGCCGTCAGGACAACAGACACTCCTAGCCAGGTCGTAGCACCTCAGCGATGGAGCGCAATCATTAACCAATGCGTTGTCCCGAAGTCACAGAGCAGTCTTGGCAATGCATATTCTGTTCAATGCATATTTTGTTAGTAGATGATGAAGCGGAACTGGCTGATCCGCTGAAGTTAGCCCTAACCCGTGAAGGGTACACCGTTGATGTGGCTTACAGCGGCGTGGATGGGCAGGCATTGGCTCATCAGGGTAGCTATGATCTACTGATTTTGGATTGGATGTTGCCACAACAGAGCGGCTTGGATATTTGTCGCCAGTTACGAGACCAAGGCAAGACGACTCCTGTACTGTTTCTCACCGCTAAGGACACTTTGGACGATCGCGTCGCAGGGCTAGATGCGGGAGCCGATGACTATGTGGTGAAGCCGTTTGAATTGCGGGAATTGCTGGCACGAGTCCGGGCGTTGTTGCGACGACCATCAACCCTCGTGGAACCGCAACAACCCACCAATCTGCTGGAAGTAGAGGATCTGCAACTTGACTTAGATAGCCAGGTAGCCTATCGACGGGGACGAGTGATTGAACTTTCGGAGAAAGAAAGCAAATTACTGGGCTATTTGATGCGACATTCAGGGCGATTACTCACCCATCAAGACATTCATCAACAGCTTTGGGGAACTGAGGAGAAGCCGAGCAGCAATGTGTTGGCGGCACAAATTCGCTTACTCCGCCGCAAAATTGAAGCGACAGGCGAACCTGTGTTAATCCATACGATCTATGGCAAAGGGTATCGCTTTGGCCTGAATCAAAGTCAGGATAGTCAATAACTCGAACCAACAGACTGCCAACGAGTATGCCCTAATAGCCGCTTGCGGCGGGTTTGTAGTGGGTGTGGCTGTGACCCACACCACTCACCCCCCTCATCAGCACAGGTTTTGCGCTAATCGGTTACACCCCATAGATGTGAAAAGTGCCAGAGTCGCGGTTGATTCCAAGAACAACCGCTTTGTCTCTGTAAGCCTGGACTACTTTTCACCTATCCGCTTAGAGTCACTGTTCACTCTCCCAAGGGAGAAGTAGGCATGGGCGTATCCAAGAGTTAGGGGGGGACATCCGGGCGAATAGAATAAGCCCTTTGGGCAGGCTTTGCCTACGCGGCTATAC
>CAZJZR010000681.1:0-2755 GCA_964550475.1 uncultured bacterium | reverse complement strand
GGCCAGCCTGCCAGCGGTTGGTGGAAAAGTTCGCCAAGATCAATGTGCCCTGGGTACAACTGAGCCAGCAAGACGAGGATTTTCGTCAGTTTCACCACGCTGCCAGCAAATAAGGGAAACATTGGGGAACAGATTGGGGAACAGATTGGGAATCGCCATGATCAAACCAAATCTGTTGATTCCGGCACCCCGTTTAACGCTGCCAATACATCCCTAAACCGGATCACAGTCCCAATCACCGCGATCGCCGGAGCCTGAAATTGAGCGGCTTCCACTTGAGCAGCGATCGTGCCCAGCGTCCCCACCAGTTCTTGTTGTTCTGGTCGCGTACCCCAGCGAATTAGGGCAATGGGAGTATCAGGACTTAGCCCTGCGGTTTGCAACTCAGTAGTGATGTAGGGCAAATTGTGCAAGCCCATGTAAATCACAATTGTTTCGGAACCGTGGGCGATCGCGCCCCAGTTGATCGCCGGACGGTACTTCCCTGCCGACTCGTGCCCCGTTACAAACGTTACCGAAGAACTATAATCCCGATGGGTGAGGGGAATTTGGGCATAGGCCGGAGCCGCAATACCCGACGTGACACCGGGCACCACCTCCACCGGCACTCCCACCCGACACAGATCCTCCATTTCCTCCCCACCGCGCCCAAATACAAACGGGTCGCCGCCCTTCAGCCGCACCACGATCGCTGCCGTTTGCGCCTTTTCAATGAGTAATTGTGTCGTCTCTTCCTGCAACAAGGAATGCATCCCCCGTCGCTTCCCCGCATTAATTTGCTCTGCTTGGGGATTAATCATTGCCAGAATCGCCGGACTCACCAAGGCATCGTAAACCACCACATCGGCACATTCCAGCAAGGTTTTGCCCTTCAGCGTCAGCAACCCCGGATCGCCAGGGCCAGCCCCCACAAGATAAACGGTGCCGGGGCGAGAACTGGAAGAACTGGACATGAATGGAGTGCCTATCGGATAAGTCAAAACAGTAGATCAAACATCAGCCCCAACCAACCGCAGTTGACATGCAGCTAGAGCTTAACAAATTACACTACATTAACCCAGGTAACTGTAACAAAACTGTCCTCTCAGAGTGCGGTCAGACGGCTGATTGCTCCTAGGCAAAACGCCTGACCAATCAACCTGCTAACCCAACCAACCAGTCTTTAACGCGAAAACCCGACCCTGTAACCATAAATGGGGAAACCATCAATGGTGATTCGGGTCGGGTGAAGTTGGTCTAGGAGGGAGAATGGATTCAGAAGCTGCACAAATGCTGCACAAATGGGGCGTAATGCCGTGCCCCTTGAGAAGTAAACGTTGACTTGTAGTGCGACTTGCAGTGCGACTTGTAGTACCCCAAGTACAGGACAAATCAATCTTCTAGGCTAATTTAAGGATTCCAAATAGTCTCGCACGCGGTTACGGCGTTTGGGTTGGCGCAACTTTTGCAACGCCTTGGCCTCGATTTGGCGTACACGCTCACGGGACAGATCCAACGCCCGCCCAATTTCCGCTAAGGAATAGGGATGGCCATCACGCAGGCCGAACCGCATCCGGATGACATCCCGTTCCCGCGTGGTCAAATCGGCGAGGAGCTGATGCAAGTCGCGGCGTAGAGCTTCCCGCATTAAGCTATCTTCTGGGGTCGCGCCTTCCGTCTCTAGCAAATCCCCCAGTTCCGTGTCTTTTTCCTTGCCCACCTTGGTTTCCAAGGAAACAGAACGGGGCACCCGCAGCAACACTTCCCGAACCTGAGCCGCAGTCATTTCTAGCTCTTGGGCAATATCATCCAGTGTGGCGGTACGTCCCTTTTCTTGGGAAATTTTCCGCTGAGCCTTCTTGATCTTGTTCAGCTTTTCGGTGATGTGGACAGGCAGGCGAATGGTGCGGCTTTGGGTGGCGATCGCGCGGGTAATCCCTTGGCGAATCCACCAGTAGGCATAGGTGCTGAACCGATAGCCCTTTGTGGGGTCAAACTTTTCTACCGCCCGTTCCAACCCTAAGGTGCCTTCTTGGATTAGATCCAACAACTCTAAACCACGATTTTGATATTTTTTAGCAACAGAAACGACTAACCGCAGGTTAGCGCGGATCATGTGATCCTTAGCGCGACTACCTTCGGATTGGATTTGCTCCAATTCCTCCAAGGTAATCCCGGTTAACTCGGCCCACCGCCGTTTACCTGTGGCTAATATGGGTTTCAATTCCACAACTTGTACGCCCGCTTCAGTAGCCCAGCGTTCTAGGGAGGGGCGATGTCCCAAATTGGCTGTTAAATAATCGTGAACCTGAATCAGACTGAGGTAACGCTGAATGTCCACATCATTATGCTTGTTGGCAAATTCAGTCCGCAGTTCTATCAAGCGCATGTACCGTTGCACCTTCTGCGCTTCGGAAACTTCTTCGTCCCGACCCAGCAGATGGACACGCCCGATTTCTTGCAAATATAACCGCACTAAGTCGGTGGTGCGTTGACTGGAGCTACGACCATTGGCGATCGCGGTTGGGAAATCAAGCTCACCATCCTGGAGGTCGCCAATATCGGGTTCCAGCACAGGTTCCTCTGATGCAAAACTGAGGATGTTCAGGGGTTCTGACAATTGTCCCTCAGGTAGGTTCTCATCAGAGAAGTGGTTATAGTCCGAATCAAACGATAGGGCTGGCATAGCAATAGTCCCAGTAGCTCCGAATAGTGATGAGAATCCGTCAACTTGCTTCTATTGGTAGTTTTCCCAAATCTCCAGATTTGTTATCAC
>CAZJZR010000680.1:0-2763 GCA_964550475.1 uncultured bacterium | reverse complement strand
TGAAGAATCGAATCAACCGACTCAAGTTTTCTAAGCAACTTGAGACAAGGTGGTGCACTTCAGATTTGAATGGGCGATATGAAACTTAGTTTTAAAGGCTTGCCATGACTCGCGTTACCCTCGACCTCAGCCCTATCCTCACCCTCACCCGTCCGCAGTTTTATCAACTGTGTGCGGCCAATCCGGAGATGAAGCTCGAACGTTCTGCCAAGGGAGAATTGATTGTGATGTCGCCAACCGGAGGGGAAACAGGACACTACAATTCGTGCCTGAATGCTAAGGTGTACAACTGGAACGACTCTGCCGAACAAGGCAAAACCTTCGACTCGTCTACGGGGTTTGCGTTGCCCAAGGGGGGCGATCGCTCCCCCGATGTGGCCTGGATTCCCATAGACAAATGGAACGCCCTCACCCCAGAGGAACGGCGCGGCTTCTTACCCCTCTGCCCCGACTTTGTGATTGAACTGCTCTCCCCCTCGGATAACTGGACGGAAGGGCTGAAAAAAATGGAAGAGTATCGCGACAACGGCTGTCGGCTTGGTTGGTTGCTCGATCCCAAACGCAAGCGCGTGGCCGTTTATCGTCCCGGTCAAGCGGTGGAGATTTTGCAAGCTCCCGCCACCCTATCCGGGGAAGATGTGTTGCCGGGATTTGTCTTGGACGTGCAATTCCTCTGGGCTGATTAAGTCAAGCATCCCCATGGATGGCAATTCCAAAGCTTCCTGGTAGGATATGTAGGCTGCATTGTGTAAGCCACATCACATCGAACATGGAGCCACAATCTCTGCCAACAGAGGTGATCCTGACCCACTCCCAACAATCCTTGGGCAAGGTGCATTTGGACTGGATGCCCCAACCAGGAAGCTATCTGGACTTGGAGGGGCAAACCTATGCTGTTTTAGAACGGCGGCATCGTTACCAACTCAGGGCGGGACGTTACCATCTACATAAAATTGCCGTCTATGTCCAGTCTGCCCAGCCGCCATCAGAACGCAGTTTAGTCCATGGCCATTGGGTATTGGGTGATGCTAAGTGTCGCTTTAACGCCCATTCAGAATTAATTCGCTGTGCGGTGAATCCCACGGGACCTTGTAGCCAATGCCGTTACTTTGAACCCCGGCCAGACCTCTCATGAACCCCACCCAGCCTTAAAACCGAGCGATCGCTCCATCCACCGTCAACCATTCACCTCACCATTCACCTCCCTCCATGACCGACCCCGCTTCCCCCCTCACCCATCTTGACCCCCAAGGACAGGCGCAGATGGTGGATGTGTCTGCCAAAGCCCCAACCGTGCGGCAAGCGGTAGCGGCGGGGCGCGTGCGGATGCAACTGGCGACCTTGGAGGCGATTGAAACGGGCAACACACCTAAAGGGGATGTGTTGGGCACGGCACGACTGGCGGGAATTATGGCGGCGAAACAAACGGCGCAACTGATTCCCCTCTGCCATCCCCTGCCGCTGCAAAAGGTGAAAGTACAGATTACCGGCGATCGCCAACTTCCCGGTTACCACATCCAAGCCACCGTCAAAACCAAAGCCGAAACAGGCGTGGAAATGGAAGCATTAACCGCTGTGTCCGTCGCTGCTCTCACCCTTTACGACATGGCCAAAGCCTTAGAAAAATCCATCCAGATCGAAGCGATCCATCTGGTCAGCAAAACCGGGGGCAAGTCTGGTGATTGGCAACACGAGTCGCAGTGCTGAAGAGCAGGATGAATTGGAACTTCGTTCCAATTCATCCCACTCCTCATTCATATCCTGATTCAGCTACGCCCACGAATAATCAGGCGGAGGGACGCGATCGCCGCAACTTGGGGCAACCGATGCTCCGGTGAAGGTGGCAAGATGAAGGGGGAACCTCGGACTTTAGCGCATGAGTGCGTGAACTGGATTTATGAACCTGATCTTATTAGTTGGTGCCATCGTCGTCTCGTGGCTAGTGTTCACCTGGTTAATTAACGTCGTCAAAACCACCGTGATGACAGCCGTGGCGATCGCCACCATCATCCTACTGTTGCAAATTGTCTTTGGCATTGGCCCCCAACAACTGTGGCAAGAAATCACCCAGTTACCGCAAACCTTACTGCGGTTAATTTCTGGCAAATGAACCAGAAGATGAGTCTTGGGCTACTCGTGAAAACCGCGATCTGCGATCGCTTAGATTAAAATCAGTTTGGGATCAAAATCCGCATAGCAATCATGCTGCCGTAGCTCGGTCGAGCGGTCTGTCTATGTTGCGATTGCCGAACCTACCCATTGAAATGAATTTGGCAATTTGAGCCATGCTGTTGGCTGTCCCACCCGTGATTGGGGCACGCGGCAACAGTTCAGTTACGATTTAGGACTGAAACTTCTATGAGACAAGTTAATTTCACTATTATTTTTGTATTGTGTTTAGCCATGGTGTTGTTTGGCTTAGAAAATACTGAGCCAGTCACCATTAACGTGATTCAAGGTGTATCTGTCCAAGCTCCCTTAGCCGTAGAACTGTTGCTGTCCATGGGAATCGGAGCCGTCTTGGCCTGGGTGTTCAGCGTGTGGGTGGGCTTGCAACGAATGTTTGAAAACCAAAAGGAAATCCAAGAAATCCAAGTTCGCGAAACCCAAATCGCCGAACTGCAACAGGATGTCGAACGCTACAAAGCAGAATTACAAGAACAACGCCGCCTGTTGCCTGCCGCTGATGTAGGAGATGGGGAGTAGGGGATTGGGAGAGTGGATGGGTAAGTGAGTGGGTGAGTGGGTGAGTGGGTGAAAAGG
>CAZJZR010000679.1:0-2775 GCA_964550475.1 uncultured bacterium | reverse complement strand
AAAGTGTGACCAAAGTTTGAAAGTCTGACCAAAGTTTGAAAGTGTGACCAAAGTTCCCTGCACTTACACCCACAGTACAGCCCCGTTAGAGGTATGGGCAAAGTCACTGGGTCTGTAAACGAGTTCGATCAATAATTCCAAAATCCTCTCACTCCAGACACCATTCAGTCAGCGGATATGGGTCAACCATTGATATGGGGCAATTAAGAGAGTCAGTCATCCGTGAAGAAGAACTCGTAAAGTTGGAGAAAGTGCTCCACACGTTGCGAGAAACAGACGACGTGGACGCGCTCGTCACCACGGCATTGGATTACGTCTGCCACAGTTTCGACTATCCCTTGGTCTGGCTAGGCTTCTACAACCGGGTCGAACATCGGTTACTGGGTAAGGGCGGCAAAATTCCCTCCAATGATATGAATCTGTTGCGGCAACGCATTAACCTGACCGAAGACGGGTTGTTGGAACAGATTATTATTGAGCAGAAATCGCTGAAAATTCCCGACCTACGCGACGAACGGCGATTGCTGGAATGGCGAAAAATTGCCCAACAATTCAATATTCAAGGCACGGTGTTGCTGCCGATCCGTTACCGAGATATGTGTTACGGGGTGGTGTTGCTCGGCACCCATCTGTGGGGCATGGCTCCCCCCACGGAAGAACAGTCCTGTTTGGCCATGGTGTTGGGACAGTTGGCGGCGGCATTGTACCGGGTGGAGGCAGACTGGCAAAAACGCCAAAGTAAACATCCCGATGAGCCGTTATTGCAGTTATTGAACCAAATGAAATCGCTGCCCAGTCTGCATGAACGGCTGGAAGCGGTGATTGCCGAAACCCAAAAATTTATTAATCCATCTCGCACCAGCGTCTATTGGTATGAACGCGAACGACGATATTTTTGGCGACGATTGGTAAATACGCAGAAACCGGCGGCCAAAATGACCCGGACGGAAACCACCGCTGGGATTACCGTACAGGATTCTGGCGGCTTCTATGATGTGTTGCTGCGCGGCGAATTGGTGATGATTGGCAAAGCCCGCAGTTCGCTAAATTCCCAGGACACCACCGCCTTAATTAACAATATGCGGGTGCGATCG
Source organism: uncultured bacterium (assembly GCA_964550475.1). Lineage (GTDB taxonomy): Bacteria > Cyanobacteriota > Cyanobacteriia > CAIUCS01 > CAIUCS01 > CAIUCS01. The sequence goes on along the minus strand of CAZJZR010000679.1, from coordinate 1,681 downwards.
CTACTGGCCGCCCCCATCGTCTTTCAGAATGAATTATTCGGGTTCATTGCCGTCGAGGGTACCGAATCGCGGATTTGGCTCGATGCCGAGAAAACCTACCTCCAAGGTGTGTCTAATCTGCTCGCGCCCCTGTGCCCCCTTGAAACGATTGATAATACGATTCAACGCATTAAGACGGATCGGGCACTGGCGGCAGAAATTGCTCGCGCCATCTATGGGGATGACGACTGGCGGGAAGCGTTAAAGCAATGTGCCAACCAACTGTGCCAACGGTTGAATGCGGAACGGTTTGTTGTGCTCACATTTGACCGGGAATACAGCAAATTTGACATTGCCTACCAAAGTAATCCGGCTAGTCGCCGTCCCTTACCCAACCCCCTGCCTAACCTTAGCTCCGTCGATTGGGAAATGGTGGAAACCAGCACCGCCCCCATCGGCATCGAAGACATGGAAAACGATCTGAAGTTGCTCAACTGGCGGCAGATCTTCCTGGATGCTGGTGCGTTGTCATTGTTGTGCTGCACCACTGCGATCGGTCACCCCCTAGAAGCTGTGCTGATTGTAGCCCACGAAACCAACCGCAGTTGGTCACAGGATGAACGGGAACTGTTCCAAATCGTCAGCCAACAAATCGGCATCATCCTGCATCAATGGCAACTAGAACGGCAATATGAACAATATCAAAAGAACTACCAAGCGGTGCAATGGGGCATCACCACCATCCAGCAAACGCCCCAGTTAAATACCTTAGACAATGCGGCTCTGCAAAATATTGCCCAGATTCTCCATGTGCCGCTGGTCACCCTGCTGATATGGACTCCAGCCATGCGGTATGCCACCTTTGCCAGCACCGTTGTGGCCAGTCCCAAATTTTCCGTTAACTCCAACTTAGAACTCTCTGTCCGTACCGATCCGTTGATTCAATCCGCCTTACAGAGTGATGGTCTGCTCACCCTCCATGCGGACAATCTACCCGCAGAAAGTCGCAAATGGCTGACAGGCAGCGACATCGGCCAAGTGTTAATCCTACTGTTACGCACGGCACCCGAACACGAACCCGCAGGGATGGTGCTATTAGCCGATCAGGTGAATCGGCAATGGACGGAACAGCAATTACGGGATTTGGGTATGTTGGTCAGCCAATTAGCCTGGTTTCGCCGCTACCAAATTTTGGTCGGGAATCTGCAAGGGAAACAGGCTGGCTTGGAGCGGCTGAATTGGTATAAGCAACGACGGTTAGAGGAGATTTACCGCAATATCAACATTGGGTTACACCGCTTAAATGAATTTGCTCAGCGGAAAGTGGCCATGACGGAATTGCAATACCAACAACTACTGGGTCAATTTGGCCGGACGGTCAGCAGCATGACCCAACTGATGCGGGATCATCAATGGCGACTCACCGCATCCCAGGAAGTCACTCCTCTGGCTGGTTTGCTCAAACGTGCCATCTCCAGAGCCGATCACCTGACCCAAAAGCGACAAATTTGGTTACAGGTACACAATAACGAAGGGAATCTCAACCTGACGGGCGACATTAGCAAGATTGAAGCGATTCTGTATGAATTGATTGCCACCGCTTGCCTGCGATCGGCATCGGGCAGTCGGATTGACCTGTGGTGCCGGATGCTGGATGAACAGTGGCTCGATCTGTCGATTACCGATAATGGCGTGATGGACT
>CAZJZR010000678.1:0-2780 GCA_964550475.1 uncultured bacterium | reverse complement strand
TGATAGGGGTAGGGACACGGCAATGCCGTGTCCCTACAGGTAGCGGTGCGGGTACTTTATTTATTTGCAGATCCCTACTGACTCATGACGGGGCTGCGGGGTGGTGGTGCCGTTAGTGGCGTGGGTGCCTCGGCGTGTTCGGCTAACTGTTGGATCAGTTTGGCGACCAAGCCCGTCCAGCCGGTTTGGTGGCTGGCACCAATGCCTGCGCCGTTGTCGCCATGGAAATATTCGTAGAACAGAATTAGATCGCGCCATGCCGGATCGGTTTGGAAGGGTTGGGATGCGCCGTAGACCGGACGGCGATCGCCCCCATCCTTGAGAAAAATCCGGGTTAGTCGTTGGGATAACTCGTTGGCCACCTGCCACAGATTCAGCCATCGCCCAGACCCCGTAGGGCATTCCACCTGGAAGTCATCGCCCAAGTAATAGTGGAACTTTTGTAACGACTCGATCAGCAAATAATTCACCGGGAACCAGATCGGGCCGCGCCAGTTGGAATTGCCGCCGAACAACCCACTGGTCGATTCTGCTGGTTCGTAACTGACGCGGAACTCGCTGCCATTGGCTTGGAACACATAGGGATGTTCGGCATGGTAGCGCGACACCGCCCGAATGCCGTAATCACTGAGGAACTCTGCCTGATCCAACATCCGTTGCAGAATCCGCCGCAACTTCTCCCGCGACACGATCGCCAACAATCGCCGTGCCCCCGTTCCCTGGGTTTCCATACAGGCGACATTGCGGCGCAGATCAGGCCGATGCTGAATGAACCACTCCAACCGCGCCTTAAAATTGGGCAACTGCTTCAGCGTCTCCGGTTCCAGCGTTTCCACTGCAAACAGCGGAATCAAGCCCACCATCGATCGCACCTGCATCTCCACCTGCCGACCATTGGGCAAATGCAGCACATCGTAGTAGAAGCCATCCGCCTCATTCCACAGGGCTGCATCTCCTTCGCCGATGTGGTTCATCGCATCAGCAATGTACAAATAATGCTCAAAAAACTTGGTGGCAATGTCTTCGTACACCGGGTTAGTTTTCGCCAATTCCAGCGCGATCGCCAGCATATTTAAGCAATACATCCCCATCCAACTGGTGCCGTCTGCCTGGTCAATGTGTCCCCCCGTAGGCAAGGCCGCGCTGCGGTCAAACACGCCAATGTTATCCAAGCCCAGGAAGCCGCCTTGGAACACATTATTGCCCTCCACATCCTTACGGTTCACCCACCAGGTAAAGTTGAGCATCAGTTTTTGAAACACCCGCTCTAGGAAGGGGCGATCGCCCTGCCCCGTCATCTTTTGCTCAATCTTGTACACTCGCCACGTCGCCCAGGCATGAACGGGTGGATTGACATCGCCAAACGCCCACTCATAGGCCGGGATCTGCCCATTCGGGTGCATGTACCACTCCCGCGTCAGCACATCCAACTGCGACTTGGCAAAATCCGGATCAATCATCGCCAAGGTGATGCAGTGGAAGGCCGTATCCCAGGCGGCAAACCAGGGGTATTCCCACTTGTCGCACATGGAAAAAATGTCCTCGGCGTAGAAGTGGAACCACTCGTGGTTGCGTCCCCGTTGGCGAGAAGCGGGCGGTGGCGGCGCAGTGGGGTCGCCCTTCAGCCAGTCGGTGACGATGTAGTGGTAGTACTGCTTGCACCACAGCATTCCGGCGAAGGCTTGCCGTTGTACATTGGCCATGTCGGGACTGAGGGGAAACGGGGTAATCTGTTGGTAAAATTCATCGGCTTCCCGTTGCCGTTGCTGGAATAGTTGCTGAAATTCGGCACCGAGGGGAGTGGCTAAATTCGGTTGATCACTGAGGCGCAATTGAATCGTTTGGCAGGCTCCGGGGGCGATCGCCAATTGGTAATGAATGGCGGCTTTGGTTCCCGTTTGCGCCGGATTCACGGCAGTGGTATCGCCATGAATGATGTAATTATTAATCCCATCTTTGACATAGGGGGTGGCGTTGGCAATTCCCCAAATTCGCTCGGCGTTGGTTTCGTTTTCTGTAAACAGTAACTCGCCATGGGTAGGAGCATACAGCCAGCGATCGCCCAAGCTTTCATGCCATGCCTCGATTACGGTGGCGGTGTCCGTTCCACGACCTTTTTGTAGCGTCGGTTTGGTTGCTTCCCCATCCCAACTCCAGGTATTGCGGAACCACAGGGTCGGCAACAGATGCAGCGTTTGCAATTCCGTACTGCGATTCCAAACGGTAATTTGAATCAGAATGTCGTCGGTGGATTGTTTGGCATATTCCACAAACACATCAAAATAGCGGTTCTGTTCAAACACCTGAGTATCTAACAGTTCAAACTCCGGATCATGGCGACTGCGCTGCCGATTTTCTGCCACCAATGTGTCATAGGGAAAGGCGACCTGTGGATATTTGTACAGGGCTTTCATGTAGGAATGGGTGGGGGTGTTGTCGAGGTAGAAATAGTATTCTTTGACATCTTCGCCATGGTTGCCTTCGTTGCCCGTTAACCCAAACAATCGCTCTTTCAAAATCGCATCTTCACCATTCCACAGGGCGATCGCAAAACACAACCGTTGGTGGTTATCGCTAATCCCTAACAACCCATCTTCGCCCCAGCGATAGGCACGGGAACGCGCCTGATCATGGCTGAGGTAATCCCACGCTTCCCCATAGGGGCTGTAGTCTTCCCGCACGGTGCCCCATTGGCGATCGCTCAAATAGGGACCCCATCTACGCCAGTGGGCTTGCCGCGTTTGGCTTTCTGCTAATCGAAGGGATTCTGCTGTGGGGGT
>CAZJZR010000677.1:0-2793 GCA_964550475.1 uncultured bacterium | reverse complement strand
GTTAGTGCAAGCGGCTATAGGAAAAGTGCTATAACTGTGATTCATGATGAACGATGACTGATGAATTATTAACTGTTGTGACAGCCTACTTGCTTAGGTCGAGGTCTAACGGTTAATTCTTAGCTGAGAAATCACTCCTAACGCTTTGGATAAGGGATAAGGTTCAGCCTGACTTGGGAAATCCCTGATCGCCTTATCCCGTTTCCGTTATAGTTTTCTAGAGTCTTTCACGTTACCTGACATGCCCAAAACGCCGAGTGAATTTATTGTCCATATCCTGTTTACTGGAGGACATCGGGAAGAAGTTCGGTTCCCCACCATTCAAGAGTTCCAAAAGTGGTATAGCGGTGAACTGATGCCCAAGTCTGCGTCTAATGACTTCATCAGTGTGCCGATTAAGAATATTCAGGGGGAATATATGGTGGCGCGTCCATCTAGCATTATTGCCCTACGGGTGGAGCCTGTTTTTGGTTCAAGAATGGAGTACTAGTGTCACTGTATTCAACTTGTCGTTCTTGGTTGGCTGGATTGAGCAAAATCCGGCGGTTGCCGATCGCCCGCTGTCCCACCGCGATCGCGGGTATCAGTGTGGGTGGGGCTGGATTGCTTGTGGCGGGTATGCCGGGATGGGTGGGATGGGCAACCACCACGCCATCCGCACAAAACGAGCTATCCACCCCGTCAGGCGTTGTTACCTCCCCTACCTGGATCAGTCAGCAATCTAGCCCGCCACCAACACCAACACCAACACCAACACCAACACCATCACCAAGCCCATCGCCTACACCGCCACTGCGACTGGTACCGTTGGATAAACTGCCCTCCTCAGTTGGCTTCGATGATCGGTTGTGGGGGTGGGCGGGTCAGCCGGGCGATCGCCAAGCTCTGTTGACAGCGATCCAAAACAGTCTGAATTATTTGCAAACTCCCAGGGCATCCCAAGCTTACCAACGCTATAGCCAAGATGTGGGTGCGGCTATGACAACCTCAACCCCATTTGTTGGCTGTACTGAAACCCTGCATGAACGCACCCAGCGCAGTTTAACCCGGTTCCGCCAAATCCTCTTGGCAACAAAATCGCCAGCTACGGTACAAGTCGCAGTCCGGCGAGAATTTGCCTTTTATCAATCCATTGGCAAAGATGGCCGGGGTCGGGTGGGCTTTACGGGTTACTTCGAGCCGATTTATGCCGCGAGTCGGGTGCCCACCGCCACCTATCGTTATCCACTGTTTCGCCTGCCCCCCAATTTGAACCAATGGCCGAAGCCTCACCCCACCCGGATTGAGTTAGAAGGGCGGGATGGGTTGCAGAGTGGTCAAGGTGCATTGCGGGGGTTGGAACTGGTGTGGTTGCGCGATCGCCTAGAAGCGTTTTTTGCCCAAATCCAAGGCTCGGCTCGGCTACGGCTAACCGATGGCACTGTGATGACTGTGGGTTACGCTGGACGCACCGACTATCCCTACACCAGCATTGGCAAAGAGCTGATTAAGGATGGCAAAGTCCCCGCTGAAGGGTTGACTTTACCGATTGTGTTGGATTACCTGAAAAAACATCCAACCGAGGTAGACGAATACCTATCCCGCAATCAGCGATTTGTGTTTTTCCGGGAAACCAATGGCTCTCCGGCGATCGGGAGCTTACAGATCCCAGTCACCGCCGAACGTTCCATTGCCACTGATAAATCACTGTTTCCCCACGGTGCCTTAGCTTGGATTCAGACGCAGATTCCCTATCCTGTCCCCACGCGCCAGCGGCGATCGACCCAACAGCCTCCTGTCCTAAAGCAACGGGCGGCGGGGCGATTTGTGCTCGATCAAGACACCGGCGGCGCGATCATCGGCCCTGGACGGGTAGATATTTTTATGGGAACAGGTGAATTGGCTGGACATCAAGCGGGATTGATTATCTCTCCCGGTCAACTTTATTACTTGCTGCTGCGTAACTGTCCTGCGGATAAACAACAACCGAAGTAGTGCAGCATCTAGTATTGAGCTAACGGCTAAGCTGTCATATGCAGGATCTGAACAGTGTTCTGCATATGCAGCCACAGATCAGGTCATCCGATCGCAAGAGTTGAGAGTGTTGCTGAATAGCAGGATGAATTGAAACTTCGTTTCAATTCATCCAACTCTTAGCTCATCCCTAAATTCAGCAACGCCAGCAACCCAGCGGTGAGGGATGAGAACCGCAAATTACTCGGAAGGGTGTGCCGATGCAGGTAAAATCAATGATTGGGTTCTTGTTGGGAAGAGTAGTAAAGCTCACAGAGTTTCACTAGAACCGCAGACATCAATCAATGGGGGGATATCAGGGAAGGGTGTGACAATAAAATAGCGGCAAAATAGCGGCGATGTGCTGCGGCTAACGGCTTTAGCCAAGCCTATACCGAGCGATCGCTGTCAGGTTAGGTCATACACATCCTGCGTCAGAGATTTTATTTAGTCTGCCCATCCCTTTGTTAGTTGTTCACCCGTTGAAGTGTAACCGTTCCTTCCCCAAGGGAGGATGTGAACAGTTACGTTGAAGTTTTGCCTGGTAATTGTGAAGACTTGAACTTTAAACAACTCTCACTGTGATGAATTTGGGCATTTTAAGCCTGAATAGGATCTGAGCAGAAGCACTGTTGGCTCTACGCAGAAGTCCGCAGTTGTTTTAGTAAACACCCAGTTGCCGTCCGATGCTGAGGAAAGGAATATGAGTCAACGCCCGCAGGGTATCGCTCCCCACGGAGGTCATTTAGTTAATCGCGTGGCAACCCCGGCAGAACGGGATGAATTTTTGGCCCAAGCGAA
>CAZJZR010000676.1:0-2794 GCA_964550475.1 uncultured bacterium | reverse complement strand
GTTTAATCTCTAGAGCGCGGTCATAGCTGGCGATCGCGGCCTCATATTGCCCCAACTTACGCAATGTAAAGCCCCGGTTGTACCAGGCTGCGTGATAATCGGGTTTAATCGCTAGAGCACGGTCATAGCTGGCTAATGCCGCTTCATAGTCCTGATTGGCAGCCAGTAAGTTACCTTGTTTAAACCACAGGTTGGCCTGATCCGCTAACGTTTGCTCAGGTTCCTGGAGTAGTTCCTGAATCTCTAACAACCGCTGGGTGCGTTCTGCCGCCGTCATCGTTAGATATTCGTCATAATCCCCTGCTGACAATAACCGCTGCGATTCCTGTTGTACCCATTCCCGCTCCATGGGGAAGCGGTACACCGATCCCCAGTCCAAAAAATCGGGGGCGCGGTGGATAAAGTACTTCAGCGCAAACCGAGGCAACAAGAAGACAAAACAGAACGGAAACTGATCGCGGAAATGTTCCCGTTGTTGGTTCAAATGCACCAAAATCGGCGGCACCGTATCCAGTTTGTAATAGTCTCCCTCACCGCCATATCCCGGCTTAATGTAGGGTTCCAGCGACTTCTCCAACCCTTGAATAAACAAAATATTCAACGCAGCCAGATCGGATCGCTGCGCCACTAGCTCAAAGACCTCCTGGCTGGTTGGTGACAACACCACCGTATCCACCCGTTTTTGCGGTAAATCCTGCTGTACCCTGGCGATGATCTTCATCCCTTTAGCGGGAGTACATTGGACAAACAAAATGCCAAACCCCTGGGTGCGCTTCAACGCTCGCAACATCGCCTGATAGTGCGCCTCCGCCTCCGCCGCTAGGTCAACCGACTGGTCAACCGACTGATCAACGGACAACGCCACAACCCCATCCGCCCCCGTGGGCAGATGCCTTGGTAGTTCTGGGATTTGGCGTTCCGTTGGGGGCATCTCGCACCACCTGATCAGTCAAAACAAATTCATCGTCGGGTGGGCAATGCCCACCTCAAAGCTAAGACAATTGCGGTGGATCTGTAGGGGCAGGTTTCGTTGTTCAATCCACCCCATCCCGCCCAATGGTCGGCTAAACCTGCCCCTACACCTCGCGGTATCATCATTAACCGTTCAATCCCCGATGCGTTACGGCGTTGCCTAACACATCCTACGAGTCTATATCGAGTAGAGTGGGCATTGCCCACCCTACGCTGGAATGTTGGCGTTGGCTTCGTAACGCTGGCTTCGACTCCGCTCAGCCAACGTTACGAAGCCCGGTGGCTGAGCATAGCCGCAACCAAGATTACACAGCCAACGTTACCAAGCCAATGCCCGGTGGCTGAGCGTAGCCGAAGCCACCGAGCATTACTCTCCAGTCTCCGCCGCCCTCACCCGTTGCACCGCCGCCTGAAACTTCTCCAACTCCACAATCAACGGATGCACGTTGTACCAACGCCGCAACCGTTGCTGATCATCATAATAGCGGTATTCCAACAAACAGCGATTCAACAACAGCCGTTGGTGTTGTTCATTGTTGTGTTCCGCCTGCTTGGTTTGGTACACCTGCGCCAAAATTTCCCACTGGCTCGACAACACCGCATCCCGGTAGGTGTCCCGTGCCGCTTCCACCGCCCGTTGCACCGCCTTGGCTGTAATTGGCAACTCATCCGTCCAGTCCAACGCCGTCCGCATCATCTGGATCAAATTCCGCACATGGCCACCACTCATCAAACACAACCGATCCAGCGTCGTGGCACTGTCAAACACCTGACCCTCCAACCCCACCGCCAACACCGGGTCGATCGCCGCAATCCGCTTACTAATCACCTCCTTCAGCTTGGCTAACCCCTCCTGATTGGTCGTCCCATCGGGATTACAGACCATAATCATCGGCAGCACATCCGGCTTGTCGTAGTTGTCCTCCAGTCGGGTTGCCCGTTCCGAATAGACCATGGAAATCGGCACCGTGTAGATCAAATGGCAGTCCAACCCACGCAACAACTCACTGCGGTTGAGGTAAATTTCGTCATAATTGCTCAGTTCCCCTTCCCGCTTAGTTTCAGCAATCCGGTCCAGATTGTCCGCAATAATCACCAACCCCGGACAATCCGTTGGCAGCGTCTTTTTCGCTTCCCGAATAAACTCATTCAACGCCGTCACCAGCGAGGTGGTGTTGGCATTAATCTTTTCCCGCACCTGCCGCCGCATATCCGGCACCGCCCGCAGGTTGGCTGTAATCTTGGCGAACTGAGCAATCTGGGTTTCCAGTTCTAGACTGTCAAACTCCAGTTCCGTCACTGCCAAATCCTTCAGCGACTGCCACCGCTGCTTCAACCACGCCAACAGCGGATTATGGTTAGCAATTTTCACCTTCTCCACCAGATGGCGAGTGGAAGCCAACAGAATATCGGCATACTCCGTATCCTGCGGTTCAATGTCCTGCTCATCCGCCGCAAAATAGACCACGCAATAGTTCTGCGCTTCCAGGCGTTCCTTCAGTCGCAGCAACTCCGTAGACTTGCCCACCCCGCGATGCCCCGTATACAGTTGGCAGGTGGGTCGCTTAGAGCGGCTGATTTTGCGTCCCAGTTCTCGCCACACATCCCAACCACCCCGCACCGATTCGCAGTCCACATACGCCTGTGGTTCCGGCGGCGTAAACGGTTCAAACGCGCTGTAAATTTCGGTAAGCAGGTCAGCCATAGGGGGAATAGTTGGTGAAAACTGCTAATAACAGAGGGTTACTCCGCGTGCTCGGCGGCTCGGCGGTTATTGTCTCATAGGGATTTGCCCCATTCTAGCCGGACTTAAAGTAGTCGG
>CAZJZR010000675.1:0-2797 GCA_964550475.1 uncultured bacterium | reverse complement strand
CCTTTGGGAAAGATCCAGGCATAGCCATTGGGAACGGCTCCATATTCCAGATGCAGCGCATCTGGGCGTAAATCAGGGTGACCTGTACCCCAGGTGTGGGGATGCTCGACTTCCATGCCGATCGCCACCACCGGATTTTGGCGCAAATTGGTCGCTTTCACCGTTACGCCGTTAGCTCCGTCTGCCCCGATCACATGGGCCGCAGTGGCCACAAAACTGTCTCCCTTGGTTAACTCCCCATTGTCCTTCACCGCTTGGGCACGTACCGTTACTCCGTGGTCATCCACTTCCAGCGATCGCACCGCTAACCCATCCCGGACATCAGCTCCAGCCGCCGCCGCTCGTTGGGCTAGGGCATAGTCGAACCGCGATCGCTGCACCATCCACAGGGTGACCTCCTGCCCACTACCGGGAGGATTGATCGCCGCCAGTACGGGGTCGTCAAATTTCCAGGTGTGGCGCATATAGCGCACTTCCGACTCCACGACTGCCTCCGGAACCAAATCAGCCAACAGGTGCCCCATCGCCATCGGCATCCCGCCACCGCAGGTTTTATGGCGAGGCAAGGGTTGTTTCTCCAGCAACGCCACCTTCAACCCCGCTTGCGCCATCGCATAGGCCGCACTAGCTCCCGCTGGCCCCGCCCCACAAACAATCACGTCGTACCTTAACACCAGAAGTCGTCCTCCTCTGCCTCCATGTCAGGCAGGTTCTATGGTAAATACAGCCTGTTTGATCTCGATGCAACCCAGACGATGAGTACAAAATTGCGAGGCTTCAAAATCACGAGGAACGCTAAAAGCCCTTCATTAAAGAGGCTTAAACCCCTTGCCTACTCCTCGTAAATCTGAAAAGTGCTGTAATACGATCTGCAATGAAATTACGGAAAATAGTATAATCAATAACATGTGGAATTCCGTATTCATTAAGTTCCGTCTTGATTTAGAAGTAGACACTATTACTGATTGTGATTTCCTTGCGGATTGTGATTTGCTTGAAACACGAGTTATTTATCAGAGCACAACGTGACAACAATCACCAAAAAATTAGTCAAATCATCACAGAGAACATCTCAAATTCACGGCAAAGTATTTTATAAGCAGCGAGTCGTCACGACTGCTAGGACGCTAGCCGCCACCTAGTCACCACTTTGTTGATTTCACTCTTGATTTCAATCGCCCCCGGCACATTCACCAATCCCCAGAGCATTTACCAATCACAGACTCGTAGCCAGGGATTTGCCCCGGTAAGCTCTGCCTTTCAGGAACTATTAGTCATTACTCCTAGTCCTTTACCTTCACTCTTAGGAATTTCAAACTATGGCTCGGAACACTCTAGTTGCGTCCCTCTTAACCTTACCGTTAGCCCTGGCGTGTGAAATCACCCTCTTCTCTGGTCTGCCTGCCCACGCTAATCAGCCAGTCTTGCTCGCTCAGTCATCTAAAGCAAAACCTCCCAGTTTCAGGGCACCCCGGCGTGGCACTCCTTCCATCAGTGGTGGTGGAGCAACTCGCAGCAAAACCTGTTTAGCTCCCAACCAATCCCTCAAAGCGATGCTGCCCAAGGAGAACGGGGGCTTTACGCTAACCGGACGACCGACAGTTCTGGTTTATGTGCCAACCGGAACCGCGCAATCAGCAGAATTTGTGATTAAGGATGCTGAGGAGAATGATGTCTATCGCGCCACAGTCCCCTTAGTACAAAATAAATCTCAACTTGTGGCCTTGCGATTGCCCGCATCGGCTCCTGAATTGCAAGTTGGTCAAGGCTATACCTGGTACTTCTCGGTGGTGTGTGAGTCTAAAAACCGCTTTGCAGACGTATTTATCCGTGCTGTAGTGGAACGGATCCAGCCTGATGCGGAACTGAGCAATCAGTTGCAGCAGGCGAAGGGCGGGGAGCTAGTCAATGTCTATGCCGAGTCGGGGATTTGGTATGACTCCTTGGCAACGGTGTTGGATTTACGAGCGAAAAACCCCAACAATACGGATGTGACGAACAGTTGGATGTCCTTACTGCGGTCTGTGGGATTGGAGCAGTTTGGCAATAACCCTGTCATTCAACCCACTCCAAGTGATGCCCCGGTGTCCACGACGAATCAGATTCAGTAGATTCAGTCGTCATTCTCAGGCAGTTCCAGACAAGGGGCGTTTGCCCCTTGTTCAGCCAAAAATCTGGTTCTAATTAAATTTGTGTTGCCCACCGTAGGGGCGAAGCATTCCGGTAGTTCAGTTAGGCAACGACCGAAAAATCATGGACGGAATGCTTCGCCCGTACAAGGTTATCGGTTCAAACACAAAATCATTCAGGTTCAGCCAAAAATCAACCCAAAATTAGCAAACAATTCGGCTTTGGGGAATTTGTCTGTGGTACAGATTCTCCAAAGCTTTATTGTTTGTCGGCGATCGCCCCACCTCTGCCTCACCTCCAGCCCAAACGTTAGGTTATGGAACGGACGTTGAGTATAGTAGGAAGTAAGGCTAAGCACCCATTTACCAAGGTCAAACAACTACCGTGGCTGTTGCAATCGACACCCTGCTGACTCCTGAAATTTTCCGCCCTGCCCGTTACCTTGGCACCGAACTGGGAGCCAAGCACAAACCGTGGGATCAAACCGTGGTGCGTTGGGCACTCACCTATCCCGAAGTCTATGAAGTGGGCGCATCCAACCTGGGGCACATCATTCTCTACAACATCCTCAACGCCCAACCCCGGCAACTGTGCGATCGCGCCTACCTCCCGGGCGGCGATCTGGCCACCAAACTGCGCGACACCCACACCCCCCTATTTGCCGTCG
>CAZJZR010000674.1:0-2808 GCA_964550475.1 uncultured bacterium | reverse complement strand
TCTGTTTGTAGGGGCGCGGTTCCCGCGTCCTTGATTAGATACCTGGGCAGTTACTGTAATAGCCTGAATCCCAAGTCTGAACCTTAGGGATCTGCAAATAAATAAAATACCCAGCGTAGGATGCGTATAGCCTCTGGCAATAGCCTAAAGGCATGGGCTTCGCCTAGGGCTACGCTAAAGGCTTCAGCCGCAACGCATCGTGTTTAAACTATGGGTACTTTATTTTTACGCCGCTCCCTTAGTCCGAACATCTGTCCGAATATCTGATAGCTGGGGCGTATTTTACGTTTGGGGGAGGGGCGGTTAAAACCGCATCTACAAGAACTAAACCCGCCTACGCGGGTTTCAAAACCCTTAGTCCGCGTAGGCGGACTATAGCCCTACGGGCATGGCTTCGCTAGTGTTTGTATAGCCGCGTAGGCAACGCCAGCCCAAAGGGCTTATTCTATTCGCCTGGATGTATCCCCGAACTGTTGGATACGCCCTGATAGCTGAGGTGGAATCACCCAACAGTTGGGTCGCCTGAGTTGCAGTGCGTTTTTTCCGCACTTGGCGCACACTCTCATGGTTGAGTGGCTCAACATCGCCCAACTCGACCATCTGATCGGCCAGTCACCGCAATGTCCATCGACTCCTTCTGGCCTGAAGCGATATAACTGGTATAGATGTATTTATTCCTCGACTGCTGGGGGTATGGAGCGCGATCGCCGCCAATCTTGTAGTTGATGACCAACAAACACGACCAGGAAAATCCCTGAAGCCACCAAGACGATCGCTGGGCCAGAGGGTAAGTTGAAAAAATAACTCAGGTACATCCCGCTGATACTGGCAATGATGCCGATGCCTGCCCCCACAATCATCATGTGGTGCAACCGCGAAACTAATAAATAGGCCGTGGCTCCCGGTGTAATGAGTAAGGACAACACCAACACCACTCCCACCGCTTTCATGCTGGCAACAATGGTGAGGGCAATCAACACCATCAGCCCAAAGTTTAACCAGTTTACCGGCAGTCCAGTGGCCTTTGCGCCCACCGGATCAAAGGTATAAAACAGCAATTCTTTATAAAGTAATTTCACGGTGACAAGGACAATCGCCGCGATGATCGCGGTATCGATCACTTCCTCTAGCGTCACCCCCAAAATATTGCCGAAGAGGAAGTGGTTGAGGTCGATTTTGTTATCTTTCTGGATGATTGTAATCAGCGTAACCCCAAGGGCAAAAAAGGCCGACAGGACAATCCCCATGGCCGCGTCTTCTTTAATGGTAGAGCGCGTCTGAATCCAGGCGATCGCCACTGTACTCAACACGCCCGCCACAAATGCACCAATGAAGATGTTGATTTCCAGTAGGTAGGCAATGGCTAACCCCGGCAAGACGGAGTGGCTAATGGCATCCCCCAATAACGCCAACCGCTGCACCATCAGATAACTGCCCACCACCGCACAAATCAACCCCACCAAAATGGCCACAATCAGCGATCGCTGCATGAAGCCGTAGTGTAAGGGTTCTAGGAGGGTGTGGAGCAGGGGCATGGAGTGATGAGTAGTGAGTGGGGAGTAGTGAGTAGGGAATGATCAAAGCTTTTAGCTGTAACGTATCGTGGGTACAGCCTTCACATTTACGAGGAACGGACAAGGGGCTTCATCCCCTCGTTAATAAATTTTCGCTGATCCTCAATAATTTAATAATTTTGTGTTTGAACCGATAACCTTGTACGGGCGTTGGCCTTGCCTGTGCTTTGCACATAGCATTCCGGTCACGATTTTTCGGTTATTCCCTAACTTAACTACCGGAATGCTTCGCCCCTACAGTGGACAACACAAATGTAATTAGAACCAGGATTTTCAGTGTTCCTCATGATTCTGAAAACTGCCATCTTTGCTTTTCACGCGCATCCCTTACCACTTACCACTTACCACTCCTACTTAAGCCACCGCTGAGAAGAAGTTGACCCAACCGCCATAGGCGCGGGTCATGTTGTCGCGAGTCAGGACGGTGGCGCGATCGCCAGCGGCAATCAGGTGGCGGTTCAGTAAAATCAGGTCGTCAAATTGGCTGATCGATTCGCCAAGGTCGTGGTTGACCACTAGAACGACTTTCCCAGAGTGGGCGAGTTCGCGCAGGATGGTAAAAATGACGGATTGCGTTGTTTGGTCAATTCCGGCCATGGGTTCATCGAAGCAAAATACATCCGCTTGTTGGGCGAGTGCTCGTGCCAAGAACACCCGTTGTTGTTGGCCGCCCGACAGTTGACCGATGGGGCGATCGCGATAGGCGGTCATCCCCACCCGTTCCAATGCCTCCAGACCAACTCGGCGACTGACGCTAGAGAAAGAGCGGAATAACCCCGTTTTTTGTACCCGTCCCATCATTACCACGTCCCACACCGTTGCTGGGTAGCTCCAATCCACCTGTGCCCGTTGCGGCACATAGGCGAGGCGATCGCGATGGTCAACTAAGGCGGTGCTGCCAAACTTCACCGTGCCTTGCACTGTGGGAATCAGTCCCACCATTGCCTTCAGTAATGTGCTTTTACCTGCCCCATTCGGCCCAAAGATGCCCACCAACCGACCCGGTTGTACGGTTAGATCAATATTTGCCAGAGCCTCCGTGTCGCGGTAGCGTACCGTTAGCCCGCTAATTTGAATCGGATGAATGGTCGCATCGACGCAGCCATGCTGGTGGTATGCAGTTGCACGGCTGGGGCGATCGCGGTTGAGCAGAAAGGGGATAACGGTCATCACACTATCCTCAATGACGTAGGTGAAGGGGGCGAGACTGAATGGCAATTACCAGAAATGACAG
>CAZJZR010000673.1:0-2815 GCA_964550475.1 uncultured bacterium | reverse complement strand
TTCAGCTTACCAACTCTGTTGAAGAAACTCCAGTTCTCAAGATGGACGCGGTTTAAATCAATAGTAGTTTTCACATCATCCATTGCCTTATGGCTAGGCAGATGGGGGAGATTTAGATGCTCTGCTAATACTTCCAAGCTGTAACGATCAGAATCAATAAAGCGATTTGCGAGTTCTAACGTGTCTTCCCATTGTAGCTTTGGAACAGCAATGCCCGCTTTTTGAGCTTGGGCAGTCACCATTTTGATGTCAAAGCCTACATTATGACCGACCAGAATTGAATTTTCGGCAAACTCAAAAAACTCATTAAAAACATCTTTTGCAGATCGACCGTGTTTTGATAGAAAATAATCGCTATGTCCATGTATTCGTTCTGAGCTACCAACACTAACTGTATTTGCAATATAAGCGTGAAACTCAGCTTGCAATTTGCCTTCAACCAAGCGAACTGCTGCAATTTCAACAACCTCATCTTGACTAACTGAGAACCCTGTTGTTTCCACATCAAAGACAGTGATAACTCCAGATGAGTACGCTTTTAACAGTTCACTGAAGGGATCTCCATCGGCAAAAGTCCGGATTGATAACAAGTCTGTCAGACTAAATCCACAATTTCTTCCTTCCTCAATTACGGCTTTAATCGTCACATCACCAATCCCACGACTGGGACGAAGTAACACCCGACGCATGGCACCAGCATCAAAAGGATTGAGGATAAGACGAAGGTAAGCCAGTGCGTCTTTTACTTCCTGTCGCATAAAAAATTGGAATCGCTCAACCGTAATGCAAGGGATACCCATGCGCTCCAATGCTTGACTCACAATTTTTATTCGGTTATGGCTACGGGCAAGTACGGCCACTCGGCTATAGGCAAACTCTTCTTGATTGCAGGCTAGGCGTTGGATTTGCTGACCAATCCACTCTGCTTCTGTTTGTTCATTACTTGCCAAATGGATGTGAATCAACTCACCCACGTCACACTCCAGTGCAGGCGTAATTGTTGTTCGTCGATGTTCAAATGAATTAGCAAACCCAGAAGCGGCATTTAGAAGAGTTCTGGTGGCTCGATAGTTCCATCTTAAAGAATATGTTGTAGGGTTGAAATCATCACTGAACTGCTTAATGACTTGATCTGGTTCAGAACCTCTCCATTCATAAATAGTCTGATCTAGATCTCCAATCATTGCTAAGTTGCCACTTTTAGCAGCCAAGTGTTTAACAATGCCATATTCCGATAGATGAGTGTCCTGAACTTCATCAACTTGAACAAAATCAAACTTATCTGCCCAACGTTGGCTGATTTCTGGTTCATGCTTTAGTATGACCCGAAGATAAAACACTAGGTCGGCAAAATCTAACGCATGACGCTTTGCAAGGATAGCTTGATACTGAGCGGCGCATTGAGCGTTGTTAGTCCCTAATGGCGCATATAGATTTTCAGCTAGATTATTCAGAGACAGATGGGAATCTTCAGCTTTAACTTTACAGTTTGCTAAGTTGATGAATAATTGTTGGGCATCGCGATCATTCGATAAATTAAAAGTTTCCTTGACCAACTCAATTGAGTCAGCATCGTCATAAATCACAAAGTCTGTGGGCAATCCAAACTGACGAGCTTCACTCCTTAGTATGGAAGCACATAAACCATGAAAAGTATTGATCGTCAGATATTGAAATTGCTCTGGGCAGTACTTCGATAACCGCTCTTTCATTTCCTTAGCGGCTCGATTCGTAAATGTTAAACAAAGAATCCGCTTAGGAGAAATGCCCTCATGAATCGCATGTAGAACTCGCTCCGCTAACACACGAGTCTTACCTGTACCAACCGGAGCAAGTACTAAAATTGCGCCTTCGACGTGCTTAGCGATCTCGTTTTGCTTAGGGTTAAGCTCGTTACTCAACATGGAGGGTATTACTCTAGGAAATAATTTTAGCTTTGTTGACTTGGCCGTGTCTCATCCCGTAACTGAAGATGATCCGGCAGATACACAGACAACAGGTGTTCAATCTCCGGTTGTAGGCTCTGGATCAGCGATCGCCCGGTGGCGTTGATCGCTGGATAATCCTGAAGTTTTTGCCTGTAATCCGTGCCAGCGATCTCATTGATCACCGATCGCGATTTGTTGTTGATCAGCAAAAAATCATCGGGACGCAGCGCATTCAAAATCGGTGTGATCATCCCGGTTTGAAAGCCTTTGGTCACGGGATTGGCCGAGAATTGATCACAGGCGGCGGCTAACTGTTCGGGATGGTCGTGGCAACGGCTGACCAGTTGCCAGATGGCATGGGCAACCTGCGGCCAATCCTCCGGCTTTGTCCAGCCTGCCGCCTCAAACTTCAGCTTAATGTCCCCTGCCAAACTGGGCGCAATGTGAACCCAGGCTCCCCGTTGTTGGTTATTCGGCGATCGCGTATAGGGCAACAGCGTTAGCAATACCAGATCGGTAATATCCTGATGGGTGGCGATCGCCGCCAAAATCCGTTGGTAATTTTGCTGCCCCAGTTGCCGTTGTAGGGGGTACGACTCCACATGCTGTTGACCAGCCGGAGTCAGGGGATAGGATTGGAGAAACTCCCGAAATAACTCAGGAAACGCAGTTTTGAGAGCAGTCACAGTGAGGGGATGGGTGTAGAGTTCTCAAACACTCAAACAAAGGGAGACAAACAACCGCGTCAATTAATCTGCACCCTAACACAAAGTGTATCTGTACGTCTCTGGATCACGCTCTTGGGTTTCGTCTACGTATCACCCAGCCTGTTCTCACGACTTGACAGCCACTCATTTCTCCGATACTTATGTCACTATATTAAGCAT
>CAZJZR010000672.1:0-2820 GCA_964550475.1 uncultured bacterium | reverse complement strand
ATCCGACTCCCCTTCTCCCAATTTGGGAGAAGGGGTTGGGGGATGAGGGCGAGGACTGGCGGCGTAGAACCTAATTTGCAAGAGGTCTAATGCAGCGGGCTGATCCCAGTGAATTGGGCGAACCGTTCGGTGGGTGGTGTGCCAGTCGATGATGCGCTAGTGGATGATATCGATGGCTGTATAGGGGATAAGCTGATAAACGTGGACGGTTTTTTGAATTTGCATAAACCCGCTGGGTTAACGTCCCATGATTGCGTGATGCGGGTACGCAAACTGTTGCATATCAAACGGGTTGGCCATGCTGGTACCTTAGACCCCGCCGCCACTGGAGTATTGCCCATTGCCATGGGTCGCGCTACCCGGTTGTTGCAATTTTTGCCATCGGGGAAAGCTTACGAAGCGGTGATTCGGTTTGGCTATCGCACCAGCACCGATGATTTGGAAGGGGATATTATCAGTCGGGCGGCTGATCAAACCGCCGCTGCCCTTAGTCTGGATGTGGTGCAACAACAATTGCCGCAGTTTTTGGGCAAGTTACAGCAAATTCCACCCCAGTACAGCGCGATTCAGGTGCAGGGGAAGCGGTTGTATGACTTGGCGCGGTCTGGGCAAACGGTGGAGGTGCAACCCCGCGCTGTGGAGGTGTTTAAGCTGGACATTTTGGACTGGCAACCGGGGGAGTATCCGGAATTACGGGTGGCGATCGCCTGTAGTGCTGGCACCTACATCCGCTCAATTGCGCGGGACTGGGGGGAACTGGTGGGCACAGGGGCAACCCTTGCCAAGTTGATCCGTACCGCGAGTAGTGGGCTACATCTGGCCAATAGTATCGGCTTAGAGGAACTGCAAACTCAGCTTGCCACAGGTGAGTTTCAACCCATCCCACCGGAACACGCGCTGGCCCATTTACCCATAGTGACGTTGCCGGATCAGGTGGCAAAACAATGGTGCCATGGCCAAGTGATTGCGATCGCCCAAACCAGCATCACGCTCACCACCACCGATCCCCAGGCTCCCCTGCCAACCGCCGTGCGCGTCCACCATGAAGACGGCTCATTTTTGGGCATTGCTCAACCGGAGCCACTTGACAGCAAAGAACTGCTCAGTCCGGGACAAATTCCCCAGGTGGCCTTAACCCCGCAGGTAGTGTTCAAGACTGATCCTTAACAGGGGCGATCGCCCGTCATTCCTGCCGCAGGGCGGGAATCGTCGCCAACCCGGCTGCCGAACCGTCCAGGTAAAACTATGGCGTTGCTGAATCAAGAGATGAATTAGGAGCAGGATGAATTGGAACTTCGTTCCAATTCATCCTGCTATTCAGCACTGCCAAACTATTACAGTCGCCCGCGATTACCCATTACCCATTACCCATTCATTACCGATTACCCCTCACCGAATGACCATTTCACCCACCATTCGTCCCGCCTGTCCCGATGATGTGGACACCTTATTTCAGTTGATCCAAGCGTTGGCAGAGTATGAGCAATTGTCCCATCAGGTATCTGGCAATGCCGCTACGCTCAGGGCGCATTTGTTTGGCGATCGCCCCTATGCCGAAGCCGTGTTAGCGGATGTGGGCGATCGCAGCGTTGGGTTTGCCCTATTTTTTACCAACTATTCCACCTTTCTGACCAAACCAGGGTTGTACTTAGAAGACCTGTTCGTTTTACCCGACCATCGCGGTCAAGGGGTTGGCAAAGCCTTATTACGCCATCTGGCGCAGTTGGTTGTGGAGCGAGACTATGGTCGATTAGAGTGGAGTGTGCTGGACTGGAACCAACCCGCGATCGGGTTCTACGAGCGGATTGGCGCAAGGGTATTACCCGACTGGCGCATTTGTCGGGTAACTGGCCACGCCATTCACGGGTTGGCAACTCCCCACTAGTATCCGCTTGTTATGTCATCCCTCAGTGATTTGCCCTCCGTATCTACACGGAGCCAATTCAGTATACCTAACTCCGTATGAAACCGCATTCTGGTTGAGAAATGGCGATGCTAGAATCGCTGTTATTAAAGGTTGTGGGGGTAGTGACGATTAAGCAGCCTTAGGCGGCAGGTATACGGACATGGTTAGGGATAACCGCATAATATCCTTCACTTTTCATATCCATCAGATAGATCTGATTAGCACGAGATCTTCACCGGATCCGGGCTTGAGCGGAGTGGGTTATGCCTATTCCACGGCAAGCGACCATAGTCAAATTTTGAATTTTTTCAACAGATTATTCATCTTGTCATCTGCAACTTGCAAACTTAATTGAAGGCTTCTGCACGCAATCCCAACCCAACTGGCGATCGCAGCATTGTAAATTAGGAAATGGGGAACACAAAATGGAACATATTACGTTGGTGTCTCCCCATGGATAACCGTGAATTGGTAAACCACACAATGGTGAACCATAAACAAGTTCTGGCCATAAACAAGTTCTAAGTGTTAACGGATTTGCAAACCAATCAAATCCCCAGCATCGGATGTGTAGATCCAACAGAGTTCTTGCTGGCTTTGCTGACTGCTGTGTGATGCACGCGATCGCCTGCCCAATCTCAATTTCGTCATCTAATATGGTGCTTTGCATATCTCTGAGGTACAGTCGATTAGCCTAAAAGCCTCAGTGGATAGGGAGTTTAGTGGTGTGGGTATAGTTCACATCATCGTAAGTGGCTATATTGCATTAGTAATTGATTGGTTTTCCTACCGTCTTTCTTTATATTTCCAAGGCTAAGCTGTTACACATCTGAGTTGCATCGTAACCAGAAGTAACGCTTCAGATGCCAGACAAATGCCCCGAGAACGTTGCCCCTATGCACTCAACTAACTAA
>CAZJZR010000671.1:0-2821 GCA_964550475.1 uncultured bacterium | reverse complement strand
TTGGCTTCGGCTTCTACCAAGCCGGAGAATTGCGGGTGGCGTTTGTGTTTGATGCCGAAAAACCGGGATTGTGCGATCGCGTCCACCTGCCCCCTTGGCACGGCCAATTGATCCACGCCAGTTGTACGTTCAGTACAGACCACGCTTGGCTGTTCCTGACGACGCAGGAACAGGGGGTACGCCATTACCGCTGTGTGGTGGTGCAGGCGAATGGCACCGTAGTCGCCACCGCCACTAGCCAGGAGGGACAACCGGACTGGTTAACGGCAGTGGCCGCTAGTGGGTCAATACAGGCGACTGGATGTGCGGTTAGCCATGGCAGCACCGCCTTCCTCCTCGCCCCAACCGATAACGGCATCATCCGCGTCGATCTGCAAGCGGGACAGGTAGCCCACAGCCGCACCTTTGCCGAAACTGAACCGTTTGTTAACAGTCAATCCCGGTTGTTTGTGGCACCTCAAGGGTTATACGTGGTCAATCCCCATGAAATTATCCAAATTCAGATGAATTGACCTGAGGGGGGGAAAAGATATCTAGAAGGTTGATTTGGCCTACACCTCGCGCAGGCCAAATCAACTTTTAAACCAGGCTCAGTGTAACGGTTCACATCCCCCCAGAGGAAAAGCGTTGCGGGCTAAACCCGCTTGTTCCTCCCCTGACGGGGAGTGAACGATTACGGCTCAGTAGATCGAAAAGATTGTTGTGGGATCGGTTTTGGCGACCCCACAACAACCCTCAAACTAAGTAGAGATGTCTATGTTTTCGAGCTACTGAGGCTGTGAGTATGCCAAGTGGTGGCGGGAGGAGTAGTGCTGGTGAGGAGGTGACCCTGGACGATCGCATAGCGCACGGTGGCGCGGCGGCGGATGGCTTCGTAGCGATCGCTCGCATCCAACACAATCAAATTAGCGGGTTTGCCTACCTCCAAGCCGTACTGATCCAGCAGATTCAATGTCTTTGCGCCGTTCCAAGTCACCATGTCATAGCAGGCATCAATCTCCGCCATGCCTGTCATTTGACACGCATGTACCGCCATCGCCGCCACGTCCAGCATATTCCCTGTGCCCAAGGAATACCAGGGGTCTTGGATGCAGTCATGCCCCAAGCTGACATTGCTACCCTGTTGCCACAATTCTTTTAGCCGCGTAATGCCGCGCCGTTTGGGGTAGGTGTCGGTACGGCCTTGCAGGGTGATGTTAATCAGCGGATTAGCGATGAAGTTGATCGGCACACGCTGGATGAAGCCGAGCAGTTTTCCGGCGTAGGCGTTGTTGTATGAGCCAAAGGCGGTGGTATGGCTGGCGGTGACCCGTGCCCCCATGCCCGTCCGCGCCGCCCATGCCACCACCACTTCCAGAAACCGCGATTGCTCGTCGTCAATTTCGTCACAGTGGATGTCGATCGGGCGATCGTAGCGTTCTGCCCACTGAAAAATCTGTTCCACCGATCGCACCCCATCGTCCCGTGTCAGTTCGTAATGGGGAATCCCACCCACCACATCGGCACCCAGTTTCAGGGCTTCTTCCACTAATTCGGCATTGCGGGGACTGCCATACACCCCATCTTGGGGAAAGGCGACCACTTGTAGGGTGATCCAGGCGCGCACCTGATCCCGCACCTCCAGCAATGCCTTCAGTGCCGTCAACCTCTGTTCACTCACATCGGCATGAGAACGGACAAATAACACCCCTTGGGCGGCCTGTTGCTTCAGGGTGGCGATCGCCCGTTGTTTCACATCCTCTAGGGTCAGGGATTGTTTGCGATCGCGCCAAATCTCTATCCCTTCAAACAACGTCCCACTGCGATTCCAGCGGGGATCGCCAGCGGTGAGGGCGGAGTCTAAATGGATGTGTGACTCAACAAACGGGGGACTGACCAACTGACCGTTAATTGCCAATTCCTGCGGGGCGGTAGCAGCCAGTTGTGGGGCAATGGCAGCAATCCGGCCATCCCGAATCGCCAAGTCCACTGTCCCCTCAATGCTGGTGGGCGGCAGTGGACTGGTGGGCGATGGCGCAAGGCGGCAGTGACGCAAGATCAAATCATAGGTGTGGTCATGGCTGTGCCCCTGACTAGGGTCATTCGCACTTGGATTTGTCTGATCCGTCATCTCACCGTCCTGCTACTCCCACTTAGTAACGATCTCCAACCTATGTAACGATCTCCAACCTATCTACCAACTGAATTCTGTGAACTGAATTGTTGAGTGTCGCAAGGTAGAAGGGCAGGTGGCCTTATCGCTTCACCCTCCGACCCCCTCACCCACTCACTCCACCGCCTTCAGGTTCAGCGATCGCTGCAACTCTGCCACCTCATCCCGATGCGCCGTCACCGTCAAGACCGTCTGAGTCTCACCATTGGAGGCCGCGATCGCCTCCACCCGCAACGACACTTGCTCCGATCTACCCGCCCGTTGCCAGTAGAACACGCCCGCCGCCGGAGCCAACACCACCAACCCCAACCACACCGCCGTCAACTGCGGCACAATCATCGACAACACCAACCCCAGGCACAGAATCCCCAACCCCGCCAACAGTGATAGAAAAATTGCCAAAAACCAACTGGGGCGTACAAACCCGCTTAACGTCACCTGCTGCTGCTGGGGATCCGTCGCCACCACTTGGTACGCCCGTTGTTCAAAATAGGCTGTCAGTTGCGGTAAAAACACATCCTCGCCAGCATCGGTCGTTAATTTGGCCACTTCTGTCCGGTCTTTAGTCGAAGCGCGGATGAAAAAAAACAGACCAATGGACAACAAAAGCGTAAGGAAAAATGTAGACGGAATAACGGCAGTGTCCATTCAGTAATTGATTCAGTAATT
>CAZJZR010000670.1:0-2824 GCA_964550475.1 uncultured bacterium | reverse complement strand
AGTTTGCGATCGCGGGCTGGGGTACGCCGCAAATTTACCCACTGTTTCACCCGGCCAATCAACCGCTGCACCCGTTCCGGGATCAGATAAATCTGGTCACCCACGAGGCCGCCTAAGGGTACGGTATCAATCGCCCCGTCCAGTTCCGGTAAGGCGTACAGCACCACACTTTGCAGCCCACCAATCCCCTGCCGCGTCCAGGAATGGATATCTTGGATCAGCAACGGTGCGGCGATGAAATACGGCAAATTCTTGTGCCGCAGAATGTCCACCGCCACTTCCACCCGTCGCCCCGCTTCCATGGAACCCGCAGGCCCCCCCACCAGCGAGAAGCCAATGGTGGAGACGATCGCATCCACCGCCACCGCATCGGCTGACAGGGACAGCGTATCGTTAAACCCCTGTTGCCGCCGCGCTTGTTCGTAGTCAGAGGTGAGCCAATCGCGCACGGCCACATGGCCTTCCACCCCGTTGATGAAAATGGGCACGGGGATCACTCCCGCTTGCTCAAACTGGCGGATCAGTTTGGGAATGTAAGGGAGTTGGGTGATCACGTGCTTGCGGTACAGCAGGATCGCCACCCGGATGCCCTCACCCCCTGCCCCCTCTCCCAAGTCGGGAGAGGGGGTGAGGTTTAAGCCTTGTTCTCTCTGTTGGAGATCAGGGAGAGTAGCCCTCTCCCATCCTGGGAGAGGGTTGGGTGAGGGAGATCGCGACTCGTACCACTCCAAATACGCCCGGGGTGATGCAAAATAACCGGGATAGTCGGGATGCAGCAGCCCCATGTTGGGCGTTTCCACGGGCGGCGGCAAATCGCCCACGGATAGCCCCAGATATTTTTCCGCCAGATACCAGCACAAGGTTGCTACATTCTCGGCACCGCCTGCATTCCAGTAGCCGTAGATGATCAGCCAATTCCGCAGATCCTGCACCTTGCCGATGGGGATGAACTTCAGCAGTTTTGGCCCCGTTTTCAAAAAGCTGATGTAGCCCGCCAGTTTGTCCTCTTCCCGACTGTTACTGAATTTGCTGAGGATAAATTGCACGGGTTTGGGCATGCCCTTGGGCTGATCGCCGATCGCAAACTTGCCCAATTTGGTCAGGCTCATCAACTCCAACGCCGACTCAAACACTAAGCGGATGGGGATGTGTACGGCTCGTTCCCGCAGCCACATCACTTGGTCGTAGTCGAACATCAGGCTGGCGAAGAACACATCCGCCCCAATGAGGGCAATCTCGACAGCGGTGGGGTTGGCCGCGAGGTCGCGATCGCTGAACACGGCAATCTCTAACTGGGGACAGCGCGATCGCGCCAGTTCTGCGGCTTGGCGATACAGGTCGGCGTTAAACGATTCAAAACCAGCGATCAGGACAATCCGGGGCATGGGGATAATGCAGGTTTGGAATGCCAAACCATCTCAAGGGACTTCACTTTAGATCCTAGCGGGTGAATCCAAGGCTAACCAGCACGATCAGCCTACACCTCATCCGGATTAATCCCCAACTCGCGTAACTTTGCGGCCAACTGCTCTGCCCGCAAACTAGCCTGTTCAGCCCGTTGCTTTTCCACCTCCGCCCGTTCATCGCCAGTCAGCAACAAATTGCCATCACTGTCCCACCAGCGTAACCAGGGTAAGGTTTGATTCATAAATCGTCCGTGCCAAATCCCCAGTTCTACGCCCATGGAGGGAATGGCATAGTGGCCACGCGGATTGGCGGGACAGCGTTGGTAGCGTTGGCGTAAGCCTGTGCGATCGCACGTATCGCCTACCAATTGATACACCTCCACCGCCGCCTTCTCTACCTCATAGATGGCATAAAACGGAATCCGGATTGCTTGTTCGTAAACCCAAAATTTGCCAGCCTTCTGATTATGACTGGTGGCACCATTGCCATTACTGGAAGCCAATGGTGAAGTTCTGTCTCGTTCTTCGCTACCATCGCCGCTGGTAAATTCAATGGCAATCAATGGGGCAATAATCTCTTTCCACAGCACATAGGAGCGGCGACGTATCCCATCCAACAAAGGCGGCACATTGGGAACATAAAACCAGTCCGGAGCTTCTGCTCCTTGTTCAAGTGGTTCCATCAGTCGCCAATAGATGCCACAATCTTGACCGATCGCGTACTGCCCATCAGGATGCAGGGCATCTAAAATTGGACAGATGGAACTAGTGAGTAAAACGCTTTGGGGATGCTCCTGAAAATTTTGGCTCCAAGGGAGCCGCTTCGCGAACACAAACGTTCCATCGGATTCTGGCAGTTGGGTGTGATCCGGAAGGGTTAAGACGGGTTGAGATGGGGCAATGGTCATAAAATCTGCGACCAACCAGAACTACTTTTATAATACATCTGCGCTATTGAGATCCGGGGTGACTGGCTGGGAATTGTCGGCCAGAGAGCCATAATTTGCTTACGGCGAACTGACTGCTGGTTCATCCAAATCATTGCTGTCGTTAGGATAACGCTACGTTGAGGAACGCGATCGCACTTTCCCACATCACGGTTTGATTGGCCAATCGTTGGCTGAACAGGGTGTGTAACTGGTCAACCTCAGCAGCGGAGAGGTGGCTGAGTAGGCGTTGGCGGTAGCTAGGGCGGTGGGGATCGGCTGAGGTGGGGGCAAACCAACGCTGGATCAGGGCAGGGGTGATCAGGGTGTCGGCTTGGGTGCGTTCCACCTGACACTCGACCGTTAATCCGTTGGCGGCAAATGCGGCTTGCAAATCCGCCAGATCCCAATTCACCAGCGGATCGTCGGTTTGTTGGTAGATGGCTTCTTCGGCGGTGATCCAGCGATCGCGCAGATCACGGTCTAACCCAT
>CAZJZR010000669.1:0-2829 GCA_964550475.1 uncultured bacterium | reverse complement strand
AAATCTTAATCCGTTGCATCAGTTCGCCACTGTGGCCAAACAGGCGGTAGTAGCACGCCGATCGCCGACAATTCCCCAGACTGTATTGGTACAGCAGCAACAACACGGGGGTGATGACCAAAATTCCCATGCCGTCCCCCAGCCAGAGTACCCACCAGTTGCGGCTGGCCTGGTGCCCCGGTACAGCTCCAAACAAAACTCCGGTGATTGTGCTGAGGGTGGCGTTAACCACAGGGGAACCCATAGCCGCCAACACAATCAGGGCGTAGACATCGCGTAGGCGTTCTAAGGTGGGTTGGAAGCCAAATCGCCGCAGTAATAATTCTCCGGCTAACGCTTGCAAGGTGGTGCTAATGGCAACACTGATGGCATTGGGGAAACTGGCACCCAGCACTTGGGCAAGGCCAAAGGCTCCTAGGGCAACCCCCGGCCATACCGAACGACCAAAAATCAGCAAGGCGGCGAGGACGATTCCTGCCGGAGGCCACAGTGGTGAGGCTAAGATTTTACTTAACCCCAACAAAGTAATACTTAAATAAGCTGTGGCAATATACCCGATCGCGATCGTGCCAACAATCAACAAATACCGCCAAACTGATTCGGGTTGCTCATCCCATAACCGTTTGCCCATCAAAGCCATACGTCCTAATTTCACTCCCAATGAACCGCGTGTTCCAGCTTTCCTAGAGGTAGCTGTTCATGTTGCACCTAAACTAACCGTGGTTTGGCAGCCGTGGTGTTCGTAACCGTGAGGTGCTGATCAGTGCGCTTAACCCTCGTGTAACCGTGTTGCTAGGGTTTGCGACCCCAATCAACCAGTCGTGGTTCATTCGTCATAGCCTTATGACTTTAGTCATAACGTTTTCTGCATGTAACCAACTTCACCCACTGGGATTAATCCATACGGTATTACTTGTAACTCATCCTAATTGAGGTCGCCTTTCGTTACAGGCAACACGGTCACGGCAGATTGGTAGTCTGATCACAGTAAAGAATGATCAGTCAAGCAACGGCTGATCTACATCTGATCTGTAGTGGGGGAGCGAACGGCATGATTGGGGAAGCTAGCGCGAGCAGCCGGATGATATAGATTAGCTCTATGGTATTGATTAGGAGAAATCACCCGCTGTTGGTGTAGGTGGATGCGAACCGGGGTGCATTCTCCATTACAATCAGGTCATTCCTCTTGCCACCCAGTAATTTTGCTTATGCTAAAGTGCACCACTCGCCACATCCGCATCTTTGCGGCTGACGTGCAAGCAAATGAACTCATTGTCAGTCCGAATGTGTTGACCTTGAATGTCGATCCAGACAACGAATTTAATTGGACAGATGCAACCTTAAAGCAGGTGTATGCCAAGTTTGAGGCTTTAGTCAAAGACTACGCAGGGCAAGATCTGACTGAGTACAACCTCCGCCGGATTGGGTCTGATTTGGAGCATTTTGTGCGATCGCTGCTCCAGTCAGGCGACATTTCCTACAACCTCAATAGTCGGGTGCTGAACTACAGCATGGGTCTGCCCCAGGTGGTTGCCAAGGATTAGGCCAACAGCGGGCGATCGCCCATTGGCAGCCAGAAAATTTTCTCAACCCGTGCCCTAGTTCTAGCGGCAACGTCCGAGCACTGACTCAGGTGCGGTTGCCGAATGATCAGGGTATTGTAGGGGTGAAGTATTTACCCGGTAATGGTTCAGGTGGATCACCACTGGATTGACTGATCTACAAGGGTTGGGGAACCTGATCGCTACACTTCCCAGATCTGTTTGATTTGTGCGGCACGTTTCACAGGTCATGATGCCAAGCTTTTGCCCTGACACAACCAACACACAGGGCGAGAAACCCGATTTCTGAGAGAAGTCGGGTTTCTCAAAGCGGCTATAATAATTCGTCTCGGTTGATTTTTGTGGCCTGATACTTATGGATGTTATCCCTGCCATTGACTTGCTCGGTGGAAATTGTGTGCGCTTATACCAAGGCGACTACGGGCAAGCTCAAACCTTTAGCGCGGATCCGGTGGCTGTGGCACAGCAGTGGGTATCCGAAGGGGCGCAGCGATTGCACCTGGTTGATTTAGATGGTGCCAAGGCCGGGCATCCGGTGAATTTACCGACGATTGCGGCGATCGTCGCAGCGGTGACAGCTAACGGGGCTGATGTGAAGGTGCAGGTGGGTGGCGGGTTGCGCGATCGCCAGCGGGTGGCCGACCTGTTAGCCTTGGGGGTGCATCAGGTGATCATCGGCACGGCAGCGGTAGAAAATCCCGATTTGGTCAGTCAACTCTGTGCTGAATTTCCGGGTCAGATTTTGGTCGGGATTGATGCCCGTGATGGGCAAGTGGCCACCCGTGGCTGGTTAGAAACTTCTGGCGTATTGGCGACGGAGTTGGCCGAAGTGATGGCACAACGGGGAGCCGCTGGTATCATCTACACCGATATTCATCGGGACGGGACATTGCAAGGGGTGAACCACGAGGCATTGCGCGAGGTGGCCGATGTCGTCTCGATTCCGGTGATTGCCTCTGGTGGGGTGAGTTCCACTAGCGATTTGCTCAGCCTGCTGGCCTTGGAACCCTTGGGCGTAACGGGGGTGATTGTGGGGCGTGCCCTGTATACCGGAGACGTGGTGTTGAAGGAGGCGTTACGGGCGATCGGGCCAGGACGCTGGCAAGATGTGCCGCCGGATTTGGGTAGGTCTGCGATTGGGTAAGGCTAAACTGCTAGTACGTGTGTTGCCAGAGCAAGTCCAATCCTCCCCCACCCTGTACCGCCATGTCCCGTTGGTTTAACACGGCTGGCCCCTGCCGATCGCACCTGCACTACATGCTGCCGC
>CAZJZR010000668.1:0-2836 GCA_964550475.1 uncultured bacterium | reverse complement strand
AAGCCACCATTGCCCCTACTCCCAATGGGGAACAGGTTTTCATCGCCAATCAAACGGACATTGCCCTGCATGACCTGAAAACGGGCAAAGTCCTACAACGCTTTGCCATTCCCAATTTCTACGGCGCGATCGCCCTTACGCCTGACAATCAATCCTTCCTCACCATCACCTCCAACGGCCAATATGAGGTGTGGGATCTGGCCACTGGCCGCAAACGCTGGTCACTGGCGGGGCGATCCGGCTTGAGCCACGCCTTTGCCAGCAACCAGATTTTGATTAGCACGGATGCAGCCGCCAATGACATCACCTGGTGGAATTGGCAGACGGGAGAACGCATCCGCAAAATTTGCAATATTTGAACCCACTTGACTCTCCAGTTAGCTGGAGGGTTTAAGATTGACCCATCACCTGACGGAGCATGGGACGTATGCCAGCACAATTGCGATCGCAGTCTACAGCAACACTCACAGCCATTCCATCCCCCAACTACCGCCGTTCGCTGGAACCCATCGATTCGCCCAGCAGACCCGCTCAACTGGCTGCACCGCAACAAATTGGCGCGATCGCCAAAGCCAGTGGTGTGCCGATTAAGACGATTCGGTATTACGAAGAAATTGGCCTGTTACACGCCAGTGGCCGTACCGAAGGCGGCTATCGCTTATTTGATGGCGATGTGCTGTCGCGGTTGAATTTCATTAAGCGATCGCAGCAAGTGGGTCTGAGTTTGGCAGAGATTAAAGAGTTGCTGGACATTCATGATCAGGGGGGCTTGCCATGCCATCGGGTGCGGGGGCGACTGACCAGCAAGATGGCGGAAATTGATCAGCAGATTGAACAGCTCCAAACCCTGAAGCAACAGTTGGGCGAATTATTGATTCACGATCGCCCCTTGGATGAGTTGGACGAACACGCCATTTGTCCCATCTTGGAACAAGAACACCTGTAGACTGGTTAGCGTCCCCACCGATCTATTGTCGTTGCTCTCACCATGAACCATTGGATCCGTGCCGCGATCGCCTCTGTCATTCGTCGTTTCACCCCGCCAACTGGATCGGCAACGATGCCCCCCAACCGCCGCGTGCCCGTGGGGTTAGTCGTGGTGGCGATCGCCCTTAGCCTTGGCCTCACCGCCTGCACCATTCCCCGTGTCAATGCTGAAGACCGCTTATTTGATGCGGTCAAGCTGGACTTTTTGGGCAGCTATGACCTGCCCGCCCAAACGGTAGACGGTACACCCGTGGGGGGACTGTCGGGATTGGCCTACGATCGCTCGCAGGATCGGTTCTATGCCGTGTCAGATGACCGCAGCGATCGCGCCCCCGCCCACTACTACACCCTCAAACTGCAACTGGACTCGGAACCGATTAAAATCCGGCAAGTGACGGTGGAAGCCGTTACCACGCTCAAAACTGCCGATGGCGAACCCTTTGCCAAAGGCAGCATCGATCCCGAAGCGATTGCCCTGACTCCGGAAAAAACCGCCTTTATTGCCAGTGAGGGCGATCGCGGCCAAGGAGTTGCTCCGTTCCTGTGCGAATTCCGCCTCAGCACCGGACAGCAACAGCAATGCCTGCCCCTACCCAAACGCTATCTGCCCAATCCCAAAGCCGAGGCCGAGGGTAAACCACCCCAGGGGATTCAGAATAACCTCGCCTTTGAATCCCTCGCCATTAGTGCCGGGGCACAGGGCGAGCCGTTCCGCCTGTTCACCGCCACCGAATCGGCTCTGTTGCAAGACTTTGACCCCAACGTTGCCGAGCAGGGAGCTAGCAGTCGGTTCCTGCACTATCTAGTCAGCGAAACCGATCCACCGCTGCTGGTGGCCGAACACCTCTATCCGCTGGACTTCATCCCCTTCGCCGTGATCAACGGCCTCACCGACCTGCAACCCCTGGATCAGGCTGGGCGGTTTCTCAGCCTAGAACGCGCCTTTGGTCCCCAAGGCTTCACCGTGCGCCTGTTTCAATTCACCACGGCCACCGCGACAGATACCTCCACCGTCGCCAGTTTCAACGGTAACCTCGCAGGCATCCGCCCCATCCGCAAACGGTTATTGCTGGATCTGACGACGCTGGGCATCCGGTTAGACAACTTGGAAGCAATGGCCTTTGGCCCCCGGTTGCCGGATGGCAGTCAAAGTTTACTGATCATGAGCGATGATAATTTCAGCAAAACCCAAGTGACCCAATTTCTGTTGTTACGGGTGAGTTGATTTTTCCGGTTAAGAACTGTACCAGAGTCCGGGTTAGGTGGCCATAATGGTGGGAGAACTGTCTGTGTTCCCGCTGCTGTGCGATCGCGTCTCGGCTGCTCATTTGCTATCCCTTATCCGCTTTCCGCCTTCCCCATAATGCGCTTATTCTTGGTTTCTGCCCCATCCCCATCGGCCAAACTGCGCCACAGACAACGGTTTTGGTTAGGGTTGGCCGCGATCGCCCTCGTCACCCCCCTACTGCCGATGGGGAATAGCGTCGCCCAGAGCCGTTTCTACACGCCGCTGCCATTTCCAGCTTCGGGCAAGGTAATGGATACGTTGTCTAACCAGGACATTCCCACGGGACAAGGCAATTTTGCTAGGGATTATCAAGTCACCTTACAAAAAGGGGATCAGGTTTCGATTGAAGTGACCGCTAGCAAATTCGATACGATCCTGACGCTGTTAACCCCAGACGGCTCCACCTTGGCGGAAAATGACGACGGCCCCGATGGCAGCACCAATTCATTACTGCTGACCCGAATTAGCGAAACCGGCACCTATATTATTCGCGTCCAAGCCTTTGGCCGCAGTCTGGGCGGTTCATTTAACCTCACCCTCACCAAACTGCGCCCCTTGTAA
>CAZJZR010000667.1:0-2838 GCA_964550475.1 uncultured bacterium | reverse complement strand
GCCCGCAACCCGTTTTCCATGGGGGAATGTGAACAGTTACGCTTCAGCACAAAAAAAATGGGGTATCCATAAAATTGGGGTATCCAGCCTTTTTTCCGTAAGCAAAGAATGTAAAGTGGTAACAAAGTTTTCCCAAAGTTTTGCCAACTAAGTACGGTAACGGAACCAACTGACTCTTGCAAAAAGCCATAATGGGAAACAACCAAGGCTGCGATCGCGGCAAGTTAACAGGGGTTGGCTTGACAGCGTGAATCCCTTGGATTAATCCCTATGGCGGGTTGTTTGTGTTTCGTGTTGGTTGGATGTGTTAATGCTGTTTTGTGATTCTCTGCTAACAGTCTCTTAGATTGTTTCTTAGATTTAGAGTGTTTCTTAGATTAAATGATCTGGTAGAGCAAATTATCTGGCGTTGATTAATCTGAATTATTCTAGCTGAATTGTTCTAGACGATGCTGCTTGCCTGGGGAATGTCTTGGTAAAGACTGGCAACGCCACGAGTGTAACGATTCCTTTCCCGTTAGGGGAGAAGCGGGCGTAACCCGTAACACTTTTTCCTGGGGCGATGTGAACAGTCACCCACGGTCAAAATAAAGTTATCAATCAGGGAATTTCTGTAATCTGCGTCATCTGTTTGAGCGTAACCGTTCACTCCCCGTCAGGGGATGAACAAGCGGGCACAGCCCGCAACACTTTTTTCCCTGGGGGGATGTGAATGGTTACGTTTTAGCGTATTAACCCTATAGATAAAACCCATACAGCACGTTTGATCGAGATCAAACACAGTCGGTTACTGCAAGAGCCACACTGGTTTCCAGGTTGAGTAGTCTGAGCATCGCTCACACTGCCATCAGCGACTGTATTCATCAGCGATATCCATACATAATTACGTCGGCTTCATCCGTTCTTCTAAGTTGAGCCAGAGGCTTTCCTATGAGTCAACATTCTTCTTGGGGCAACACCAGACTATCGGCTCCCTGTATTGTGCATCACGGTATTTTGCTCAACCAGCGAGACATGGAACGGCTGTTGGGCGATCTGGAATTTGTCCGCTACAGCTATTGGGATGGCAACCACCTGCTTGGCGAAGGGGAAGGGCGGTTGATGGAAGTGTTTGCCGATCCGCAGCAAGCGACTTTGGTGGTGAATCAAAGCTTGTATATCAATCTGTGTAGCTTTGACTACATGGAAGTGAAGCAAACGGTTGATCGGCAATCGTATTTTGAATTAATCCAAGACGATCGCCATTTGTGTTTAATTCCGATTGTCAAATCCCTAGAGGCGGATACACCAGACGAGTTGGATGTTTCGGAGTTGGAAGCCGTCGTCGCCGAAGTTTTATCTGCCGACTGGGATCTGCAATTGGATGATGAGGATCATCTCTAGAGGATCATCTCGAAAAGATGGTCTAAAGATGCCCGCGTTGGCTGAGCGAAGTCGAAGCCAACGCCCACATCTGCTGACGCTTTCTACGCTGCATAACTTGTGGAATCTGTAGCATGGTTATTGGGCGTGGACAACACACCAGCCCAATTCGGGCTGCAACACTCCCCAGCGTGGATGTTGAGAGATGCCAATAAATCCGGCAATTAATGCTAAATTTTCCAGTTGATGTAAGTTGAGTAATTTGATGGGTACCCGTGACACGCCGGAGGGAAAACAGCGGCAGGAAATGCCATCATTTGCGGTTAAGTAATCGCGAGGAATGCTGAGGATGGGATTGCGAATTAAAACGGGTTGGCTTTTGATCAAGGATGGTTCAATGTAGGGAAATAAATCAGCCACCCATCCGGTAATTAATTCCCCGCTATAGATTTTTTTCGGCTTATAAATGGCACGCCAAAATTCGAGTGAGGGTTGGCCGTTAATGGTACGGATAAATTCTTCACAAATCGGCAATAACCGATCGGTCCACCAGTCTAAACCTAGGCCATAGTTGGCGATGGTTTCGACGCGATCGCGAATGGTTCCCCAATCGTCAACAGTGCCCAAAATGGCAATATCGGGAATGCCACAAATGCCACAAAAACTATAGTCAAAATATTGCCGAAATGTGTCCATCATCACCACCTGACTGACGGTTTGGCTAATGGGTGTGGTGGTACTGAAATTGCATTCCAACAGGTGATAGACTTCGGCTCCCACCTCATGACGAATCAATAAACTCCACTCATGAATCGCTTGCATCCATTCCTGGGTTTGGGTGGGGATTTTGGTGGTGATGACCAGTTCTTTTTTGCCGTGATGTTTAATGAAGCGCGATCGCACCACAGCAGCATGATGATTAATATGTTCAGACAATCCTTGGGAAATTAATAACCAAATCACATCCGGTGTTAAGAGCAACGGATGATGATGGTTGAAGGCTTGACTGACGGCGGCAATAAATGGATGGCATGACGTGGGAATTACCTTAAAGTCTTTGTCATGACTCAATGCCAGCACAGTTGTGGCTAATTTTTTTTCCAGTTGTGAACTTAAGTTCATCACCGGAAAGCGATCGTGGCTCGTTTCCACATTATCCACTTGGAAACGAATCCCTCGGAGGGTTTGATTACGAACGGGAGCAAGCGTGGTCATGGGATTACCAAACTGGAATTACCACCGATAAAAGGAAGAGGGATGTCAGCCGAATCTAGGGCGCGGAAATCGCGCCCCTACGCACCGAACAGTGGATGGAATTGTAGGGGTTGGGTTTCCCAACCCTTTTAGATCAAGCAATAGGGTGTTGATCAACCTGAATAGTTACCACTGCAATCCGTTGGGGTGTGATGCGCTTCTGTGTCTTTCTGCATCTTTTTGCCTGCTCTGTCAGGACAGTTACGCAGGATTTGCTCACGC
>CAZJZR010000666.1:0-2839 GCA_964550475.1 uncultured bacterium | reverse complement strand
GGGGGATGAGGGCAGAGATTGGCGGCGTAGAACCTAATTTGCAAGAGGTCTATTGTGAATCATCCAAGATCGGCTCTTAATGTCATGATTGACAATGAGTTGAGCATTGAATTGATTTGCATTGATTTGCGTGAATTGAGGTGTACATGACAGTCCCCCGGTTGTTCCCCCAATCAAACCCAATCCGGATTGCTGTGGTGGGGGATGTCCACGAAGCTTGGGACAGTGATGATGCCCTAGCCTTGCAACACCTAGGGGTGGATTTGGTGTTGCTGGTGGGAGATTTTGGGAATGAGTCGGTGCCGACGGTGCAAGCGATCGCCGCACTGGACTTACCCAAAGCGGTGATTTTGGGCAACCATGATGCTTGGTACACTGCGTCTGAATGGGGACGCAAAAAATCGCCTTACGATCATCGGTTGGAAGATCGGGTGCAGCAACAGTTGGATGTGTTGGGCGATGTCCATGTCGGCTATGGCAAATTGGACTTTCCGCACCTGGGGCTAACGGTGGTCGGGAGTCGGCCTTTTAGCTGGGGTGGGACGACATGGAAAAATGAGCAATTCTATCGCGATCGCTACGGAATTCATAATTACGAAGAATCGACAGCCCGGATGATGGCGGCAGTCGAGGCCGCCGCCCACGAAACCATCATTTTTCTGGCCCACTGTGGCCCCTTTGGCTTAGGCGATCGCCCCGATGACCCCTGTGGCCGCGATTGGCAACCCATGGGCGGCGACTATGGCGATCCCGATTTGACGGCAGCGATCGCCCAGGCGCGACAGGCAGGCAAACAGATTCCCCTAGTTGCCTTTGGCCACATGCACCATCGGTTACGTCATCTATCCACCCACCGCACAACATTGCGCGTAGACAATCAGGCGATCGTCTACTTAAATGCGGCCATGGTGCCCCGGATTGTCCAAACCGATCGCGATCGCTTACACCACTTCGCGTTAGTTGAACTGCATGATCAGCGCGTCAGCCGCGTCGCACAGGTGTGGGTGAATCGTGCAGGGGCGATCGCAACGGAAACGGTGCTGTATGGCGAAACCAGCGATCGGATATATGAGTTACTTGGCTAATCGCGAAATAATTCTGGTAATTCTGGCAATTTCCTGTGATTCCGGCCAGACAAACTCGCTCAGATTCAGCAATTAGCCTAAAATATTAATCTGAAGCGATCGCTTCTGGAGAGGTGGCAGAGTGGTCGAATGCGCTCGACTTGAAATCGAGTGAACCGAAAGGTTCCGTGGGTTCAAATCCCACCCTCTCCGTTGATTGACAGATGATTGACAGATGACTGATTAACAGGCAACTGGTTAACAGGCAATTAACAGCCTCTCAGGGCAAGTGGACTGCTGCTTGAGTAGAATGGAGCCGAATTCACTAAGCCCTAGAGCCGCAATTGCACTGGGCGGCATGACCCGATCGCCCTGCTAACAGTGCGTCGGGAGGGTTGCGAGCGATCGCCAAAATGGCTGCAACCCTGATGCTTTCGTTCCAACCCTCGATGGATTACCTGGCAAGGCTTTCAGCGATGTCCTCACCGACAATTCCACCGACAATTCCGGCGATGTTGAGTGAAAACACGACTTCAGAATGCGCTAACCCTGCACCTAAAACAGTCTGAAACCTACGGGACTGGCGGGACTCGAACCCTCGACCTATCGCTTAGGAGGCGATCGCTCTATCCAACTGAGCTACAGCCCCAGGGAAATGACAGAGTTATGATACCAGTCTAACTGGGCAAACACTAGCCAAGCAAACAGAAACCCCACACACTGGTTCGGACTAGTGTTGTGGGGCTAAAGACGCAGTTAGGAGGTATCTTGCATTCCAACTTATCTGGAGAATCCGGAATCTGGCTATCTTTTAATAAGTTCTTAAGCTAGTCCAGTAGCACGGTTGGGGCAGACGTGCCCTACATTGAGGGGAGAATCCCAACAGTACAAACTCAACCATGTCATTTCTAGCCGTAACCCGTCGTCGTGTCATCGTCGCCACCTCTGGCCTGGTAGCTGCCGTGTTAGCTCCGTGGCTTGGGCGCACCGCCAAGACCTTAGCAGAAACCAAACCCGTTCCTAACCCGACCTCCAAACCTGCCGATGGGTTTCAGCCCGTCGTTGGGCCAGCCAGTATCTTAGACAAACACGGCAAAGTTTTAACCGACAAAGTATTGATCGTTCGCAACCAGGAACAACTAGTCGCGGTAAGTCCACTGTGCAATCACCGCAATTGTGTGGTCGATTGGCAAGCCGATAAACAAGTCTTCGTCTGTCCCTGTCACGGCTCAGAATTTGGCACCGACGGCGCAATTCTCAAAGGCCCCGCCGACAAACCCTTAACAGCCTATGACGTAAAGATCGAAGCCAATCGGTTTTTCATCAAACCCAAAGGCAAACCCACAGGCCGACCCACTGGCGGAGCTACACGGTAAGCAACCAGCAGCAAGGAACAGCCCCAAAACCCCAAAGTACCGCCCCCGTTTCAGGTTCACCATCCTTCGATGAATTCCACACGACCACCACACCGCAACCCTACTCCGTTACAACACCCATCACTTATTACCTATTACCTATTACCCATCACCCATCACCCATCACCCAACGTCCAGTTTGCTTTAACTCGCTGAGATAGATTTGCGTTATGCATACGGCCATTTTGGTTTTAGTAGAAGTGTTGATCATTTTGGCCGTGTCCCGGTTGATGGGGGTGGGGTTTCGCTGGTTACGTCAGCCCTTGGTGATCGGCGAAATTGTCGCGGGAATTATGTTGGGGCCATCGCTGCTGGGGCTAGTGCTGCCGGATGTCGCCAGTTGGTTATTTCCGGCGCAGG
>CAZJZR010000665.1:0-2846 GCA_964550475.1 uncultured bacterium | reverse complement strand
CGATCCCGACTCCGCCTTCGACAGTTTGCAACAGGCGATCCAGTTTGCCCCCGATCTGCGGGAACGGCTCAAAACCGATGACAGCTTTGCCCCCTGGCGCGATCGCCCCGATTATGTAGCGTTGTGTCAGGGCACAGTCGCAGCGGCTGAAGTCAACCATGAAGCACCTGGTTGATCACCCTTACCCAACGCCCAAGGCATTGTCGGTACGTTCAGGTGTTTCCCTTACCGTTCCATCGGGCCACGGGTGACCCCTAATTGGTTTTGCAACTTTAGGTCGCGCCAGAGTTGGGAACCACTGATTTGACCTTGGAGTAAGGCTTGGTAGCGGGCGATCGCCGCTCCCACCTGTTCCGGTGACTCATTGACAAACTCCAACCGCAACCAACGCACTCCCAAAGCCAGCAACCGTTGCACCGACTCGGCTCCCGTTTGTGCCGTGCCATTAAACACCGTATTGCGACAGCCCGCATCCGCCTTCAGCACATGCTCCACCCCAGCCCGGTCTTTCAGCGTCACCTGATGGGTTTCGCAGGGGCGACCGCAGTTGGTGTAGTCGGTACCGGAGGACAGGAAGGCGCAGAAAACGCAATGCTCCATGTGGAACATGGGAATATGTTGGTGAATGGTGACCTCAAACCAGTGGGGCGGACAATGGCGCAGCAGGGCTTCCAGTTGGGTAATGTTCAAATCGTAGGAGGCGGTGAGGCGGTGCAGGGTAAAGGTCTGCTGGAAATAGGCCGCAGTCAGGGGATTGGCAATGTTGAAGGAAAAGTCGGCGATGCAGGGGCGATCGCCAAAAAAACGTAACTGATCATAATTTCGCACCAGATAGCCATCGGCCTCCGCCCGTTGCACCTGTTGCAGAATGTAGGTTTCCCCCGGTTTGGTAATCCGGGGTGCCGCCACCCAAATTTTTGCCGTGGCAGATGACCGTCGCACCTGTGCCACCGCCGCCCCATAGGCACGGGGATCTTCAAACTCACAATACAGCGTCTGCACACCCGCCGCCACTGCCGCCGCCAACTGCCCCAAATCCCGCACCAACACAATTAACTGTGCGCCCTCACCAATGCCCTCATCCCCCAACCCCTTCTCCCTGGGGAGAAGGGGAGCCTGAAAAGCCCTCTCCCCTAGGGAGAGGGTTGGGTGAGGGTCGGATTTTAGCAATACCCCACTCCCAACTCCCGACTCCCGACTCCCGACTTCCGGCAACAAATCCCGATAGGACACATCCCCCCGCAACTGCCAGCGCAACGGCTGTGACCGCAGCGTTTCCAATTGGCTGACCAGTTCCCGCCGCAGCCGATTTAACTCACTCATCGGCACCATCACCGTCCCCTCGACCTGATTGCTCAGATCCCCCAAGCAGAAAGGCGTATTGCCCAACCGTCCCAGTTGTTCCCGCAGGCGTTCAGTGGTAAGCGGTTGGCTGTGGGCTGGCAGAAGAGGCAGCGTCGAGGTCACTTGCGCCACATGGCCGAGGCGATCGCGCCCCACCACCGTCAACGGCAGATCCACCGCCCCATGCACCTCCAGATCAATCGGTTGTTGCACATGGGGCGTATCCCCGACAAAACTCTGGCGCAGATGCCGATCCAATTCGGGGTCACTGGTTTTCCAGAGGCGATCACCCACCCGCACCCGCCGCAAATCCACATCCCGCCGCCCAAAGGTGACCCGCGTTTCTGCCCCTTGGCTATCCACCGCATACACCCGTCCCCCTTCCTCCTTGGCTTGGGGATGGCCATTGTCAAATACCACCCCATCACCGGGTTTCAGGGGAGCTTGCAGCCGGATCAGCACCTGCGGATCGCGCCCGGTCAGCACCCGCGTCACCTCGCCCAAGTACACCCCCCGTTTTTTGCCAAATTGGGCGTGGACTAACTGCTGGTTGTCAATCCCCCGAAACCATCCCGTGTAGAGGCCACGGGAAAAGGCCATTTCCAACTGATACTGCGCCTGTGGAGTCACCCCATGGCTTTCCCCCTGCACAATCCGGTCGATCGCCTGCCGATACACCTGGGTCACACTGGCCACATATTCCGGCGTTTTCAGTCGCCCTTCAATCTTCAGCGACGTAACCCCCGCCTGAATCAGCTCCGGCAACACCGCCAACCCCGCCAAATCTTGGGGACTCAGCAGGTATTTGCGATTGCCCAAATCCAACGGCTGACCATCCACGATCAAGTCATAGGGCATCCGACAGGCTTGGGCACATTCGCCGCGATTGGCCGATCGCCCGCCCAAGGCTTCACTGGTGAGGCATTGTCCCGAATAGGCCACACACAACGCCCCATGCACAAACACTTCCACGGGCAAGGTTACGTCTTGCGCCGCCAATTGTTGCTGAATTTTGTTGATTTCCTGAATCGAGCATTCCCGCGCCAGGACGACCAGTTGGCAACCGAGCGATCGGGCAAATTCCACCCCGGCGGCACTGGTGACGGTCATTTGGGTGGAGGCGTGGATGGGGAAGTTGGGCGACAGGTGGCGAATCAGCCGACAAATCCCCACATCCTGCACAATCACCGCATCCACCCCAGCGGCGATGATAGCCCGGAGATACTGTTCCGCCTCCGCCAATTCATCGGTAAACACCAGCGTGTTCAGGGTCACATACCCTTTCACCCCGCGCCGATGCAGAAACGCCATCAACTCCGGCAAATCCGCCGCAGTGAAGTTGTGCGCCCGCATCCGGGCATTAAACCGCTCCAAGCCAAAGTAAATCGCATCGGCACCGTTTTCCACCGCTGCTTTGGCGCAATCCCAATCCCCTGCTGGAGCCAATAGTTCCGGGGCACGCAGGAGGGGTGGATGGACGGATGGCGATAGATGACGCTGCT
>CAZJZR010000664.1:0-2846 GCA_964550475.1 uncultured bacterium | reverse complement strand
CCCGATCATTTTGTGGCTCTGTTCGGCCCGCTGTGGCTGATCCCGATGCGCTTCTTCTACTACGATTTCTTTTTCTTCTGGCGCAAGTTGGGCAAGCCCATTGATACGGTCAGTTGGCTGGTGGCGCGGGTATCCTTGGTGGGAATTGTCCTCGTGGCGGCACATTACGGCTATTTAGATTTTGTCCTGCGCTACTGGTTTTTGCCTGCGATGATTGTCGGCTTTTTGCTGGGGTTGTTTTTCGTCTATTTGCCCCACATGCCGTTTCACGGGCGCGATCGCTGGCACAATGGCCGCGTCTATCCCAGTCGCATTCTCAACTGGCTGATCTTTGGGCAAAACTACCATTTGGTGCATCACCTGTGGCCGAATATGCCCTGGTATCGCTACGAAACCGCCTATTATGCCGTGCGTCCATTGCTGGATGCCAAGGACTGTGAGCAATCGCTGGGCTTGCTGGATGGCCGCAACTTGGGCGGATTTCTCTATGATTTACTCTTGGGTATTCACTGGCCAAAGCATTTGACCGATCAGCAAGTCGAATCGAGTAGTTAGGGAGATTTCCAACCCAAATAGGCGGTGGCTGAGCGAAGTCGAAGCCACCGCCTATTTTATTCAGCCATCTGCGACTGCTGAGCCGCGCCGTGCCGTTGCTTTCGGCTACGCTCAAGCAACGGCACGGCGCGGCGTAGTTGAAAGGCACAACTCGAAAGCTAATAGGTCATTGGCTAATTCCCCATTACCCATGACCTATCACCCATCACCCATGCCTAATTCCCTATTGCGCTGGTGTTGTCCCACTGGTAGGAGCTTTCCAGTCTGCCCCAATTCGCAATGTTAGATCAGACCCTAACTCTCCGGTGGAATCAGCTTCAATTTGGCCTAAACCCAGCATCTTTTGCAGGTTAGTGGCAGCGGTCACATCCCCAGTTTGGGCAATGATTTGAGTTTGGCGCAGGCGATCGCTCCAATCTTCAATCACATACACATTGCTAAAGCCACGCTCCCGCAGGTACCTAGCGAACTGTTCACCCGCTTCTGGTTGATCGGAGGCATTTTGGATGGCAATCCGCAGGTTATCCATGGATGCGGTCGTCGCATCTGACGTGCCATTGTTAGCGGTTTTGGGTTGGAGATTAAAGTAGGTTTCTAGGACGCGATCGCGCCCCGCATCATCCATCACCCAATAACTGGCGGCAAACTCACCGGGATCGCTAAACCGTCCTGGCAACAACACTTGCCGGAAATTGCCTTGGTCGAGTTGCAAGCCAAAGGTCGCCACCGCCAGCATTTCCTCGATGCTGAGGTTGGTGTCCACATATTTCTGCATCATGTTGATGATTTGGGGCAATTTGGGAATCACCGCCGGACTGCTCAACCGATTGCGTAACGACTTCATCAACATCTGTTGCCGTTGCACCCGGCCAATGTCGCCATAGGCATCGTGGCGGAACCGGGCAAACTGTTCGGCTTGATCCCCATTCAAGGTTTGCCAACCCTGGCTGAGGTCAATCTTCAACTTCTGCGTGTAGTCCACATAGGACATCGGCTGGGGCACAAACACCTCCACCCCACCCAATAGATTCACCAACTCACGAAACGCTTCGGTACTGACTCGGACGTAGCGATCAATCGTCAGACCGTTCATCGTATCCCGCAACACATCTCCGGTTAAGGCGGGGCCACCATAGGCATTAGCCGCATTAACTTTACTGGTACCCAAACCAGGGATGTATACCTGCGTATCTCTGGGAATCGACAGCACATTGATCGACTTTTTCTCCGGATCAATATGCACCAGCAGCATCGTGTCGCTGCGGCCTTCAAAAATTTCAGCCGAATTACTCGATGCCCCCAACACCCGGTCAATCCCCATCACCAAAATCGTCACAGGCCGGGAAACCTGATAGTTCAGCCCATTCCACCAGCGGTCATTGTCACCCGGTTTCTCTGATAAAAAAGGAGCCGCTAAGGTGGACGACAGGGGTGTAACTAGGGCTAATGTGGCACCCAAGGTGGCGGAAACAGTGGTGGTCAGGACAAAGGCAAAACTCCAAAACAGCCCTTGAGCCAGGCTCAGACCACCGAATAGCCTGAGTTTAGATTTGGATTTGGGGGGGGATGAGGAAGGCGGGGGAGGGCTAACGACTTGAGTCTGTTCAACTGGATCGGCTATAGCCACAGCTTGTCCAGCCTTAGACTCCGATTTCAACTCCTGCTTCACGTCGGCCACTCCTCGATACCACCAAAAATTACTGCGATTCTAACCGTTAATGACCATGGTTGTGTCCGTTAATCGGAAATTCTACTCATGGGCACTCGGATCTATGCCTGGATCTACACAGGCTGATTTCAGTTTTCCGCATAGTTACTCCAGTTGCCCAGAGAGTTTTTACTAGGAGGGTGTTTAAAAAGCCCTATTTGATGTAGCCCTAGCGACTGTTCGCCTTGCGTTCCCGTAGGGTAGTCGCAGTTTTAACCGTCAGACACTTTTCAAACACCCTCTAAGATGTATAGCCGCTTGCGGTGGAGTGGGCTATGCCCGCTCCACTCAAACCCTTAACTAATAGTGTCTTGGGCGATTTGACCGTGCCTCATAAATCTGGGAATTGCTATATTTCGGACAATATTTTAGTCGAGGCGTGGGAACCGCGTCCTGGAATTGGCATCTGGTCAGTTACGAACCGATCAACCTGTAGGGGCAAATGGCCATTTGTCCTTAATAAATACCGGAATAAATACCGGGAAATCCGATGCAGTCAACCACCCACGACGGTTCCGATTGGGCTTGAGTTCGGTAACCCGTACAACAGATTTAGTTGCTATTGCACCCATGCTTCGATAAA
>CAZJZR010000663.1:0-2856 GCA_964550475.1 uncultured bacterium | reverse complement strand
AGTGAAGGGTAACGATCATCCTGTAGGCACGTAACATTTCAACCATAAACATTTCGGCCATAAACATTTCGGCCATAAATTTTTCGGCAAGTTTAGCGATTAACAACAAACATGGGTAAACCCGATTGTTTGGGGTGACGGATTGATCTTGGTATAGTGGGTAAGGCATAAATAGTGGGTAAGGCATGATTGGCTCATGCCCAGTCCTGCAAGTTATCCAGTCCCCCAATTGGCAAGGTTGTTCTATGGATCGGCGTACTTTTTTGGAATGGGTGGGTGTGGGCTTTTTGGCCAGCTCCTTGCCTGTGGCGATCGCGGCCTGCTCCTCCCAAACCACTCCCACCGCTAGTCCCTCTGCCGCTGCTGACTTTC
Organism: uncultured bacterium; assembly: GCA_964550475.1. GTDB lineage: Bacteria > Cyanobacteriota > Cyanobacteriia > CAIUCS01 > CAIUCS01 > CAIUCS01. The sequence goes on along the minus strand of CAZJZR010000663.1, from coordinate 2,484 downwards.
AACCCGTGGGTACCGTCGCTGATTTAGACAAAACTGGACAACTACGCCTGAAAAAAGATTCCCCAGTTGGGCCAGTGGTGGTCATTCGCAATCCCAAGGACAAAACCGCTCTGATTGCCCTCAACGCTCTCTGCCCCCACGAAGACTGTTTAGTAGACTGGAAAGCTGATAAAACCCTATTCGTTTGTCCGTGCCACGACTCGGAATTTGATCTGGATGGCAACGTGCTAGAAGGCCCCGCCAAAACCCCGTTACCGCGCTACGAAGCCAAAATCGCAGGGGATCAAATTCTGGTTAAAACCTCTGCCTGATGTCCATGATGAGTAGTTCTGGAGGTCAGGTGCCCCTGTCTGTGGGGGTGTTGGTGGATTTGGAATGGGGGCCACGGGCGGGCGGGCACGTTAAATGTTGGGAACGGTTTGCCGAAGCCGCCATACAGTTTCCTGATGCAGTCGATCTGACGGTTTATTTTTTGGGCGATCAGGAACGGGTGGTGGAATTGGCTCCCCATATTCGTTACCACATCCTACCGCCTGTTCTGGGCACCAAACGGTTTCCCTTACTCAAGCAGGGTGGCGGCGATACGGATCTGGCTGGGTATAACCGTCGCTTGGCTCCCCTGTTGGCACGGCATCAAGTCCTGCACGCCACCGGCCCCTTCACCTTTGCCCAAACGGCGCGTCAAGTGGCGAAGCGACACAACATTCCCCTGGTCAGTTCGATCCATACCGATCTGCCGAAATTCACCAAGGTCTATTCCCGCGAAATTATTAGCCGCATCGTTGGCCACGGCTGGCTGCATCGGCTGTTGTTTGACTGGCTGAAGCTGGATGATTGGTTGGCGGCAGATATGCGGCGGAAATTGCGGCGATTTTTAGCGGCCAGTCAATGGGTGCTGATTTCCAAACCGGAGGATCGGCAGGTGGCAGCGGGCGTGGTGGCGACGGATCACCTGTCTACGCTACGCCGAGGCATTGATAAACAGCGATTTCATCCCCAGTGGCGCGATCGCCCCCGTCTCCTGTCAACCTTTGGCATTGATCCGACCTTGCCTGTCGCCTTATTTGTGGGGCGGGTGGATGATAGTAAAAAGGTGATGACGATGGCGCAGGCGGTGCGGCAGTTGTTGGATCAGGGGCGATCGCTGCACGCCCTAGTGATCGGTGAAGGTGCCGCCAAGCCAGAGATTCAGGCTCTTTTGGGTGCCCATGTCACCTTGCCGGGACAGATCCCCCAAACCGAATTACCGTGGATCTATGCCAGTGCCGATCTGTTTGTGTTTCCCTCCGAAAGTGAAGTCTCCCCCAATGTGGTGCTAGAGGCGAAAGCGTCGGGCTTGCCTGTGTTCATCTCCGCCCGTGATGGTGGTGCCCAATTCATTCAGGAATCGGGTAAGGATGGGGTGTTGGTGGAGGATCCCAGCCCGACAGCCTGGGCAGCCGCGATCGCCCCCTACTTAGCTCCATCTGCCGATCAGGCTGAACCCGATGCGGCGATTGACATTACCGTGCATCGGCGCACCCAACTCAGCCAAGCCGCTCGTACATCCGTTGAGCAGCACATCCCCGCTTGGACGGATGTTTTACGAATGGATCTGCTACCCGTCTGGCAACAGGTATGGGTTGAATCACGGATTACATAGGACAGATTACCGAGGCAAGACATAAATAGACATCGCAAGCCAACATCGATCACTAACAGGCAAAGGGCTTAAACTCCTTGTTCGGCAAGTTGAGCGACTAGCGTTGTTTGCCACTCAGTGGGGAGTACTACAGATAGATACGAAACATGTTTTAAGTTGTTGAATGTATAATTTTCTGCCTAGACTAGGGTCAGAAGCAGATCTCACACCCCTGCTGCGTGGTCTTATTCCTATGGATGATCCAGCCCCCCGTTCCGACCAACCTAAGCTTCTCCAGTTTCGACCCGCTGCTGCCCCGCGCCCTGTTCTCTCTGCCCCAACTCCCTTGAACTCGCCCCTCGAATTTGGACAGTTATTCCGCGATCGCTATCGCATTCTCAAGAGTTTGGGACGCGGCGGATTTGGAGCTACCTTTTTGGTACAAGACGAGCAGTTGCCGGGGCAACCCTTTTGCGTGATCAAACAACTGTGCCCCAAAATCCAAGACCCCCAATCCTTAGCCCGCGCCGCCAAACGGTTTGAACGCGAAGCCCGGATCTTAGCTAAACTGGGTAGCCACGCCCAAATCCCCACCCTGATCGACTACTTTGAAGAAGCAGGGGAGTTTTACCTCGTCCAAGACTACATCCGTGGCCTCACCCTCAACAAAGAAGTGCGCCGTTATGGCGTGTGGTCTGAAGACAAGGTGAAACAATTTCTGCGGGAAATTTTGCCCGTTTTGCAATTTATCCACGAGCAGAAAGTGATCCACCGGGACATCAAACCCCCGAATCTGATTCGTTGTAAAGATGATGGGCGGTTGGTGCTGATTGACTTTGGTGCGGTGAAAGAACAAATTTCCC
>CAZJZR010000662.1:0-2863 GCA_964550475.1 uncultured bacterium | reverse complement strand
ACCCTTAAGTCCCTTTGCCATCGTCACCACTGAACGCGCCCTACAGCCCCACCTGCCGCCTGTGGAAGTGTTTCGCCCCTACTGCGTGTCCTTGCAGCGGGGCATGGAACTGGATTTGGAACACCTGAGTCTCACCTTGGCGAAGTTGGGCTATGAGCGGGTGCCATTGGTGGAAACGGAGGGGCAGTGGAGTCGGCGCGGCGACATTGTGGATGTGTTCCCGGTGGCGGCAGAGTTACCCGTGCGGTTGGAATGGTTTGGCGACGAACTGGACAAAATCCGCGAATTTGACCCCAGCAGCCAGCGATCGCTGGACAGCATCCCCCAACTGGTGCTGACTCCCACGGACTTTGCGCCGATGATTCAGGCGGCGTTGGCCGGGAATGGGCAATCGGCAATCGGCGATCGCGACGAGGACACCATCGCCCTACTCCCGACTCCCCACTCCCTCCGTCCCTATTTGGGAGTCGCTTTTCCGTCCCCCGCTTCAATCTTGGACTATTTACCACCCAACACCATCATCGCCATTGACGAAGTGGAGCAGTGCCAAGCCCACGGCGATCGCTGGTACCAACACACCGACGAACACTGGCAAGAGGTAGGGGCGAATGGCTATTCTGGTGTACGGGCGAATGGCCATTCCGATGTACGGGCGAATGGCCATTCGCCCCTACCAAAAATCCACCGCCCCTTCACCGACTCCCTCAACGAAGCCCAACTGTTCGACTGCCTCTACCTCTCCGAACTCGCCGAAACCTACTCATCCACCCACTCACCCACCAACCCATCCACTCCAACACCGCCCATCAACCTCGCCAGTCGCAGCATCGCCGCCATCCCCAACCAATTCGGTCGGTTAGCGGAAACCCTACGCGGTGAACGGGACAAGGGGTTTGCCATTTGGTTAGTGTCGGCTCAGCCATCCCGGTCGGTGTCGCTGTTGCAGGAACACGACTGTCCCGCCCAGTTCGTCCCCAATCCCCAGGACTATCCCGCGATCGAAAAACTCCAGAACCAGCGCACCCCCGTGGCTCTGAAGTATTCCGGCCAAGCCGAACTGGAGGGCTTCATCCTGCCCACCTTCCGGATGTTGCTGGTAACTGACCGCGAATTCTACGGCCAGCACGCCCTCGCCACCCCCAGCTACATCCGCAAACGCCGCCGCGCCGCCTCCAAACAAGTAGACCCCAACAAACTGCAACCGGGGGATTACGTGGTGCATCGCAACCACGGTATCGGCAAGTTCATCAAGCTGGAAAGCCTCACCATCAGCAACGAAACACGGGAATATCTGGTGTTGCAATACGCCGATGGGTTGCTGCGGGTGGTGGCGGATCAGGTCGGTTCGCTGTCCCGCTTCCGGGGCGTGGGGGACAAGCCGCCGGAACTGAGCAAAATGTCCGGCAAGGTGTGGGAACGCACCAAGAGCAAGGTTCAGAAAGCGATCAAAAAGCTGGCGGTGGATTTGCTGCAACTGTACGCCCAACGGGCACAGCAGCAGGGCTTCACCTTCCCGGTGGATACGCCCTGGCAACAGGAGTTGGAGGACTCGTTCCCCTACCAACCCACCCCCGATCAGTTGAAAGCCAGCCAGGAAGTTAAGCGGGACATGGAGAGCGATCGCCCCATGGATCGGCTGGTATGCGGCGACGTGGGCTTCGGCAAAACCGAAGTAGCCATCCGCGCCATCTTCAAAGCCGTCACCGCTGGTAAACAGGTGGCTCTGCTGGCTCCCACCACCATCCTCACCCAGCAGCACTACCACACCCTGAAGGAACGCTTCGCCCCCTACCCCGTCCACGTTGGCCTGCTCAACCGTTTCCGCACCGCAGAGGAACGCAAGGACATCCAGCGGCGACTGATAACCGGGGAATTGGATGTGGTGGTGGGCACCCACCAACTGTTGGGCAAAGGGGTGCAGTTCAAAGACTTGGGCTTGCTGGTGGTGGATGAAGAACAGCGGTTTGGCGTGAACCAGAAAGAGAAAATTAAATCGCTGAAAACGCAGGTGGATGTGCTCACCCTCAGTGCCACCCCGATTCCCCGTACCTTATATATGGCTTTGTCGGGCGTGCGGGAAATGAGCCTGATTACCACGCCGCCGCCCTCCCGTCGCCCAATCAAAACCCACCTCGCCGCCTACGACCCGGAAATGGTGCGAACCGCCATCCGCCAAGAGTTGGATCGGGGCGGACAGATTTTCTATGTGGTGCCCCGTGTGGAGGGGATTGAGGAGGTGTCGGCCAAAATTCGCGAGATGGTGCCGGGGGTAGGAATTGCGATCGCCCATGGCCAAATGCAAGAAGGCGAACTGGAATCGACCATGCTCTCCTTCAGCAATGGCGAAGTCGATATCCTCGTCTGCACCACCATCATCGAATCCGGGCTGGACATTCCCCGCGTCAACACCATTCTGGTAGAAGATGCCCAAAAGTTCGGCCTGTCGCAGCTTTACCAGTTGCGCGGTCGGGTGGGGCGAGCGGGCATCCAAGCCCATGCCTGGTTGTTCTATCCCCAAAAGCACCAACTCAGCGATACGGCACGGCAACGCCTACGCGCCATCCAAGAGTTCACCCAACTGGGTTCCGGTTACCAATTGGCGATGCGGGATATGGAAATTCGCGGCGTAGGCAATCTGCTGGGGGTGGAGCAGTCGGGGCAAATGGATGCGATCGGCTTTGACCTGTACATGGAAATGCTGGAGGACGCGATTAAGGAAATTCGCGGCCAGGAAATCCCCAAGGTGGAGGACACCCAAATCGACCTCAACCTGACGGCGTTCATCCCCGCCGACTACATCCCCGACCTGGATCAAAAGATGGTGGCCTACCGTTCCGTTGCCGCCGCCAGTTCCAAGGTGGAG
>CAZJZR010000661.1:0-2866 GCA_964550475.1 uncultured bacterium | reverse complement strand
TCATCACCACCGTGTTGCAACTGCTGCTGAATGTGTTGGTGTATGACCTAGATGCCGCCGCTGCCGTTGCCGCTCCCCGTCTACACCACCAATGGAAACCCGATCGCCTGTGGGTAGAACCACAGGGGTTTGATGTCGCCACGGTTGAGGCGTTGCGTCGTCGGGGGCAGACTGTACAGGAGCGATCGCCGTGGGGCAATGCCAACTTAATTCGGGTGCTGCCGGATGGTGAATTGGAAGCAGCCGCCGATCCCCGTGGTGATGGCACCGCAGCGGGATTTTAGACCTCAGGATGATTAATGGGCGTTGCTGAATTTAGGGATGAGTTAAGAGTTGGATGAATTGCAACGAAGTTGCAATTCATCCTGCTATTCAGCAGCACCGATTAATGAACCTCATGCCCTGATTGGCAGATGTGGCGAACAAGATGAAATTATCTTGAAACGTAACTGTCCCACGCCTTACCAAAAATGTAAATTGCCAACAGCACCAACAGACTGCGAAAGGCGATGCTGACGGCGCGATCGCTGACTTTGGGTAACAGTCGGGTGCTAATTTGTGCCCCAATTAAGCCACCCAGACCCAGCACCAAGCCAGGGAGGAGCAAGATATTGTCACTGAGGGCATGGCCGATCAGAGCCGAAACCGCTGTCATCACCACCACGCCCAAACTGGTTTGGATCGCCACTTTAATCGGTTCTCCCAACAACACCAGTTGTAACGGCACCATAATCACTCCGCCCCCCACCCCAAACAAACCTGCCATGATCCCGGCAATGCTGCCCGTGCCCACACGGGCGATCGCGGGGGAAACGGTAGGGGCGATCGCGGTTTCCACTAACTGTTTCCGCAAATCCATCAGATAAATATTCAGCAGCAACATCAGCCCAAAGGCGACCAGTAGCAGGGCGGGGGCGTGTTGGTCGAGCTGATTGGCTAACCACACCCCCAACTGGGCTGTCACTAATGCAGGCAAGCCCAACGCCAACACCCGCCGCAGATCCAGCTTGCCCATGCGCCAGTTTTGGATGCTGCCGGAGCAGGAGGTCATGGTAATCACAACATTACTGGTGGCGATCGCTTGCACGGGTGGGTAGCCCAACGCCACCATAAAGGGCACCAGCATCGTGCCGCCGCCAATCCCCAGAAAGCCAGCCAGAATCCCTGAGATAAACCCACCTAACCCAAGAATTAGCAGATTAGGCATGGTGGATAGACCATTGGTATGGCGTGACGGTGAATGCAGGGCAGCGTGACCGCTTAACCGAACTTTTGTTTTGCTTGCTCATAGACCTCAACCGTGATTTGAGTCGCTCCCAACTCTGCGGCCAGTTTCTCAATTTTTTTGCGGGCGGCTGGACGCACAAAAAACGGAATTTCCTTCAATCGGGCTTCCGCTTCCGGAGTCCAAATAATCGCATCACTCATGGTCTCATCGCTCCATGCTAATGGGTTATCTGCGGCTTGTGGGATGCCGCAGGCTTCATCTTTCCAGGCTGTTTTAAACCATCCTCTTCCATTGAACAACATCCAGCCCGTTTCATCGTGATCAAGCAGTGTGAAGGCGGGGAGGATCGTGATGGGTTAGTGGGTTGGTGGATTGGGGGTTGGCGTGTCTCACTGGCAGCGATCACTAGAACGCATGGTGTTGCTGAATAGCAGGATGAATTGAAACGAAGTTTCAATTCATCCAACTCTTAGCTCATCTAGCTCATCCCTAAATTCAGCAACGCCGAACGCATAACTCTAGAACACATAACAAATGTGTCCGTTCGGGTTTCGGTTATGATAGTGTGGTTTATCTTCGATTGACGCTATATCTGGAGTAGATCCATGGCGATGGAGGGACAAACCACCCTGTTTTCCAGTGCAGAACTGCAACAGATGCAGCGATCGCGGCATCGTTTGCCCGATAACTTGGAGATGAGTGCGGCTGCATTGCAGGAGTGGAAAGGGGCGATCGCCCGTTACCAAGCCCACGAACGCAACCAACCTGCCCAATCTCAGCCATCGCTGTTGGAGATCCATCAACCCGCCGCCCATGTTGATCCGACGGTGATCGATCCGTTTAGCCTCAAACCGGAAACCATTGCCTTCTGGCGATTTCCGGCGCAGAGTCCGGGTGATGCCTGCCTGTACTTTGTGATTGACTGGAACCGGGAGGCGTTGCCAGTGCTGCTGTATGTTGGCGAAACCTGCCGCTCGAATCAGCGGTGGAAAGGGGAGCACGACTGCAAGCGGTACATTGCCAACTACACGGCCTTGCATTTTCAGCATGGCCTCACGCCCACCGTTACGATTGGGTTTTGGTGGGATACACCTGTGCAAACGCGACCTCGTCAACAACTGGAGTTGGCCTTAATTCGGCGGTGGCGATCGCCCTTCAACAAAGAAAATTGGCAGGTATGGGGTACGCCATTTGTGTGGGAATAGGGTTGATAACCACTTGCGGTAATATGGGCTATGCCCACATCGCTCAATCCTTTACCCAGTGGAAGTTTTCATTGATCAACCGTTGCTCATAGTTATGTCTCATAGTCATGAGCAACGCTATAAGAACAGACTGGGCAGCGGTTGTTGCGATCGCTCAACCATCGACCATAATGGTTTTGAAGAGTAGGTTAACTGCGATGAAATGGGGCAATCTAGCAAAATTCCTGCTGAGTTTTATCTTGGCAAGTGCCATTTTAATTGGGGCTGGGTTTGCCATTCTGCAATATTTAGTGGGACGATTTGCCGACTTACCCCCCCGCCCCACGTTTCCAGAAGAACAACAATCGAAAGTCCAGACCACTCCTAAGCCCAGCCTTTCACCCTCACCCCAGTTTTCTCCCATTGATCCAAGTCCTACGGCCACAGAGCAAGC
>CAZJZR010000660.1:0-2869 GCA_964550475.1 uncultured bacterium | reverse complement strand
CTCCGACGGTGATCGCTAAGGTGTCACAAGTGCCGGAGATGCTGCAATGGCTGGGCATGGGTGGCAGCGATCCGTTTTATGCCGTCATCGCCCGCCGAGAGAAATAAAAAATCATCGAAGATGTCAACTAACCCATTGGCGGAAGTCTTTGGCTTTCCAAGTGACAATTTTTCGGAACAGGCAGAGCGATATCGTCGCAACAAACTCTGCCCATACAATAACAAAGTGCCCAACTGCACCAAGGATAAGGCGAATGATCCCCTAGGGGTGTGCAGTATTTATCACAAAAACGCACCTGTGATCACGTGTCCAGTCCGATTTAGGCAAGATTGGCGGATCGCTGACCATGCCGCAACCTTTTTCTTTGGGAATCAGGCTAACTGGACTTCTCTAACTGAAGTACGGCTGAAGGATGCTAATGGTCAATCCGCAGGCAACATTGATGTTGTATTGGTCGCTTACAATGACCGAGGCGCGGTGATAGATTTTGGGGCGGTCGAAATACAGGCTGTCTATATATCTGGGAATGTTCGCCAACCCTTTGAAGCCTATATGCGTAGTCCTCAAGGGTGGGAAACTGTTGATTGGTCAAGCCTAGCCAACTACTACCCGACCCCAGACTATCTATCCTCCTCACGCAAGCGATTAACCCCTCAGCTACTGTACAAAGGTGCCATTCTGCATGGCTGGCAGAAAAAGCAGGTTGTTGTTGTGCAAAAAAGCTTCTTTGACACCTTGCCTAATTTGCCAACGGTTGCACCAGAGCGGGCTGAGATGGCCTGGTGTCTTTATGATTTACAACGGCAGGCAGACCAATTTGATTTAGTCTTGAGTGAGACTGTGTATACAGAATATTGGCCAGCCATGCATCGGATTTCCACACCTCAACCGGGACGGCTAGGCGATTTTATGGAGATTCTGCAACAAAAATTGGATGATAAATTGGAAAATCAACCCAGCACGCAGACGATTTTAGACCTGCCTTTTCAATACGAGCAGCATGATGGGTCAACTTGAATTATTCAATACTACGTGTTTACAAGTAACCCCGCATCTTCAGCCTGTTGTTAACGTCGCGACTGTGCCGCAGCGTAGTCCGTTTCGCTACGCCGGAGGTAAGACGTGGTTAATTCCGCGAATTCGACAATGGTTATTACAACACGGTGGTTCCCACAAAGAATTAATTGAACCATTTGCAGGGGGTGGAATTGTCAGCCTGACTGCTGCGTTTGAAGATTTAGTCAGTCAGGTGACGATGGTAGAAAAAGATGAAGGCGTTGCGGCTGTATGGCGCGTCATTCTCGGTTCCGATCCTCAATGGCTGGTAGATGCGATTGGTGATTTTCACTTAACGCCAGAAAGTGCAAGAAACGCGATCGCCAATTGCGATGACTCTTTAAATTCTCTGGCATTCGCTACCATTGTGAAAAATCGGGTGAATCGAGGTGGCATTCTGGCCGATGGTGCCAGTTTTATTAAGCAGGGCGAGAAGGGCAAAGGGATCACATCACGGTGGTATCCTGCAACGCTCCAAAAACGGATACGGGCGATCGCCGAAATCAAGCACAAAATTCAATTTATCCAGGGGGATGGATTGGCCGTTTGTGAACAAAATGCCCATCGCACAGATGTCGTCTATTTTATCGATCCACCCTACTTTAAAGCCGGTCGCAGGCTGTACCGCTATTCAACCGTTAACCACAACAGGTTATTTGAACTAGCTGCCAACCTGAAAGGACACGTTTTAATGAGTTATGACAACACCCAAGACGCACATGATTTGGCTCGGCGATATGGCTTTACCACACGCTCCATCGCCATGAAAAATACCCACCACGCCGAGAAAACCGAATTGTTGATTGGGCGTGATCTCGATTGGCTATTGGATTCATGATTGACATCAGAGTGGTGATTGACATCAATGTGGGTTATCGCGGCGATCGCGCCTTGTAAAATGTCTCCAAACTATCGCTATCCCCGACAAACCGCCAATGCCACGGCTCATAGGTCACCCCTTGGGTATTGCCCTTGGGAAAGGACAGTTCAAAACTGTAGTGGGCGGCATTGGCCTGTAACCACTTAAACGCCGCCGTCTTCTCAAAACTGGGACTTAAATTCGTCGCTGGCGTATCCCCATCACCAATGTCGATCGCGTAGCCCGTGTGGTGTTCGCTATATCCGGGAGGCGCGCTTACCCCGGCCCGTTCCATCGGCGACTGTCCCCGTTCTGCCTTGACATCAAAAAACAAATGTTGCTGATCCGCCCGCGACCGGAACCCCGACAGCGGCACCAACACCACATTCTCTGCCCGTGCCGCCGCCATCATCTCCTGGAACCGCTTGGCCGCTGCTTTGCGTAACTTAATACTGCCATCGGCCACCACCGGAGCCAATGCGCTGGCGGGAGCTTCAGCATATTGAAAATGCCCCAACAAGGTCACCGGGGATGGCGACACCGAGGGGGAGGGCTGCAACACCCCCGATGATTGCGAACCTTCTGGACTCGTTGCCACCTCCGGTTGGCGGGATTGCAACGTCACCAATGGCAACGCCACCAAGGCGATCGCCCCCAACCCCAACCCCATACCCAACATAAACGGAAACCGATGCTGCTGCACCACCGGGGCAGTCGTCTCTCGCAGTGCCAAGGGAATATCATCGGTTTTCAACCGTCCTGGCTTGGCGTTAGCTAAATCAACTCCGGTCTCTGGCATAGAATTAGACGCGATCGGGGGTGAGGGGTCGGGGGTAGAGTCCGGCATGGGGATACCCGTAGACACAATAACAATCTAACTAAAACAATCTAACTAACATACGATCGCCTGCTGCATCGGCAAGCTTTCGCCGATAATTTCCTCAATCATCCCCC
>CAZJZR010000659.1:0-2873 GCA_964550475.1 uncultured bacterium | reverse complement strand
GGGGGAAACAGAGCCGCTGCACTGCCCCACGAGAATTCCGCTAGGGCACCCAGAGCCGTGTTCAACAAATTAGCTGGCCGCAAATCATCCTTGACCAAATTCCACAAGCGTTGCACTTCTTCGGTGTGCAGGCGATCGTCCTCGGTCAATGCCATCAGGACGGACTGCCGCAGGAATTGCCCTTCATCGGAGAGGAGATATTGCAAACCCAGTTGTGCCGTTGGCAGCAAGTCGAAACTGGTGTCAGAGCGGGCGATCGCCACCAGATTTTCCAACCGTTGCCATTGGAATCGCCCATCCTTAAACAGCACGTCCAACAACCGTCGCCGCAACTCTGGCGTTTCGCCCTTTAGCAACCGTTGCGCCACATAGGGGTAGGCCACTTCGACAATTTTGAAATTGGGATTCACACTCAGAGCCAAGCCCTCCTGAGTGACCAGGGAGCGAATAATCAGGGCAAATTTGGCCGGGACTCGGAAGGGATAGTCGTACATCAACTCAGAGAAGCGATCGGTGATGGTCTTAAAGTTAAAGTCCTTCACCTTTTCGCCCATGATGTCACCCAGCACCGCTTCCAGTGCTGGAATGATCGGGCGAATGTCGGTATTGGGCGACAAAAAGCCCAGCTTGACAAAATCAACCGCTAATTCTTCGTAATCTTTGTTAATCAAATGGACGACAGAATCCACCAGCGTGTGTTTGGCCGTTTCATCCAATTGGTCCATCATGCCAAAGTCAATGTAGGCCAACCGACCATCCGGCAAGGCAAACAGGTTGCCGGGATGGGGATCGGCATGGAAGAAGCCAAACTCTAGCAACTGTTGCAATCCCGCCACCACTGCGGTGCGGATCAGTTCATCATTGTCCAGATTGCTGTCTTCTAGGTGCTGAGTCCCGGTGAGTTTATAACCATTAATCCATTCCAACGTCAGCACTCGCTGGTTGGTGTACCGCCAGTAAATCGTCGGTACTTTGACTTGGGGATTGTCGCGGAAGTTATGGGCAAACTGTTCAGCGTTGCGGCCTTCATGGATGTAGTCGATTTCTTCAAACAGCTTGGTGCCAAACTCATCCACGATCAGGGTGAGGTCATGCCCGAGGTTGAGCGGCAACCAGGGAGCCAACCACCCCGCTGCCCAGCGCATCAGGTAAAGATCCAGCGTCAGCACAGACACCAAGTTGGGGCGTTGTACCTTAACGGCCACTTCTTCGCCGCTGTGGAGATAGGCGCGGTAGACCTGCCCCAGACTGGCGGCGGCGACGGGTTGGGGAGAAATGTCGCGATAAGCTTCGGCGACGCTGCGCCCCAGTTGGGTTTCGATGATTTGTAGGGCGATCGCGTTATCAAACGGGGGCAGCTTGTCCTGGAGCTTGATCAGTTCTTCTAAGAAATCCGTCCGCACCAAGTCGGGGCGAGTCGAGAGAGCCTGTCCGACTTTGATGAAGGTGGGACCCAAGGCCGTCAGAGTTTGCCGGAGTTGAGTTGCGCGTTTTTCGGCTTTGGCTTGTTCTTGACCCCACCAACTATCCCATTGCAGAGCCAAGGCAAACAGGCCCAATGACCAAGCAACATGGAGTGTGCGCCAAATGGTTAACCAGGGGCGATACCGATAGTATCGGGCGATCGCCGCCGGATCATAGGATTTCAACTGCTCAAGGGGATGCTGAACCACCGCGTTTTTATCCTAAAGATTGAGGTTTTGATAAAACTTCACAAACAAATTTTAAGTAAGCTTATCGGAAATCTTGGGAAGGTTTACATTTCTGTTAACTAAAGTATACAAAACTACAAGTAACCTGGGTTTAGTTTGCAATTTTCTCAGATTTGTCCGCTACGGCAGGCTCAGATCCGGCGATCCGCTCCCGCGATTCCCGGCTGCTCCCTTGCCGTAGTTTGCAGCATCTACGCCCAAGGACAGCATTGACTATTTATCCGTGCATAACTATATGCGGCTGAATGGATTAAGCCTGCCCTTGTGCTCGAATCGGCGTTGAGATCGGCCATCGGTTTTTCTGTTAACGCCATTGATTCAGCGTGTTTTCCCGCTTGAATAGTATGCCCACTTGGATGTACAGCCGCGATCGCGGAACGCAGCAGCACCGCTTTTTGAGTGAGTCTACTGCTATATATTCATCCATTTGCGGGTAATTTCTAATCACGGGACTGCATAACTGGTTTTTCTCCTGTTCGTTCACTGTGTGCCTTGCTTTCGACGCTTGACTTACTCACTCGCATTCATTGACTGACTACCTGAATGACTACCCCAGTGAACTTAAATCCTCTGCCTTCAACTGTTGCTCAGTTCCGTAACAGTTCATCCAACGAGGCAACCCTGCCACGTCCTATGCCTGAATTTACTGACCTCGGCTCTGATATTTTGCTGGTGTCTGGGTTGATTCCGCCATCCCTATGCCAACACATTATTCAAGTGGCCGAGTGTTGTCAGTTCACCCCAGCCGGGATTGAATTAGATACGATTAATCCCACGATTCGGAGTAACGATCTATTGCGATTGGAGGGGGATGCGCCCTTACTGGCCTCTACCAATCAATTGCTCCTGCAACAGGTGGCGATCGTCCAAGACCTGTTGGAGCAACGCTACGGCGTAGCCTTTCCCCATGCGGAAGCCTGTTCTGTGTTGCGGTATTTGCCCGGTCAAGCCTATAAGCGACATGTGGATAATTTGTTGCTTAACAGTCGCTTAGAGGAGGTCGATCGCGGCGTACCTACACGAGATGTCAGTATTGTGGGTTATTTAAATGATGATGTGGAGGGCGGTGAAACGTGGTTCGATCGCCAAAACGTCAAGGTTAAACCCAGCACAGGCAGTATTCTCGTCTTTCCGTCCTACTACACCCATCCCCATCAGTCT
>CAZJZR010000658.1:0-2874 GCA_964550475.1 uncultured bacterium | reverse complement strand
TACAAGAACTAAACCCGCCTACGCGGGTTTCACAACTTTTAGTCCGTGTATTAGTCCGCGTAGGCGGACTTTGTTTTGATAGCCGCGTAGGCAAAGCCTGCCCAAAGGGCTTATTGTATTCGCCCGGATGTGCCCCCCAACTGTTGGATACGCCCTATTTAGACACTTGGTGAACGGTTTTGACCACTTCAAAGTCAATGAATTGATCCTGAATTTGTTTACTGCAATAGGCTTTCCAAATTTTGTCAGAAATTTGCGGATACTCATCCGTTACGCTCGTCCACCGCATCCGTACCTGTTCGATAAACTCGGTTAGTTCTGCATCGGTTGTCAGCGTAATTGTTTTCTCTTCAATCTCTTTTTTAATTGCAGATAGTTTGGCGGCGGCACTCAAGTGTTTTTCAGACAGTGCCTCATAATTCAAAAATGTTTGTAGGGAAGCCAGTGCAGCGGTAAACATGCTGGTCGTCCCTAAAATGATCTTGACAATGATGGAGGTTGCCGTGTCGTTTAATGTGGCGAATACAGTGGTTCCCACAATCGCGGACAACACCACCATTGGCACACCTAAAAATAGATGTTGTCGCCGATATTGCTGGGATTGCTTGTAGTGCCCAGTTTGAGCGGCTCGAATCCGGACATACCATTTGTGTAGTAGTTCGAGCTTTTGTAGGGTGCGATCGCTGCTCTTATCCATAAACTATAGCATTTCTCATATTTGTGAGGTACGATCAGCCAGCGTCAAATCCTCATTGAGCCAGGGTTTAACTCGTGTGGTATGACCCACACTAACGTAAGGAGATCTACTGTCTGAGCAGGTGTCTGACATCTGCAAGGATGTTTAAAAAGTAGCTGACGATTGCAATCATGACTAGAACGCAAGGCGAACAGTCACCAAGGAGCTTGAACAAACGGCTTCAATCCCTTGTTTAAATATCCCTACTCATTCATATTCCGATATGTCGCTACCGCAGACGGAGACACCCGGTTGAGATAACGGAAGATCCAATACTTAAAGACTGTATCTAAAATTACTGGAAATGTGGCAATAAAGATGAAGATAAAATCGCGGTTGGCGGGTAAACCTAGGTGGCGAGAAAACCCTTCTAGTAGCACTTCCCAACCGTGGGGTGAGTGGAAACCAACGAAAATATCGGTGAACAGAATGATGATGAAGGCTTTGGCACTGTCACTTAAGCCATAGACCAATTCATCCAGGAAATTTTTCAGGACTTCGATTTCGCGACGACTGTAGGTAATGATGACGGTAAAGGCAATTAAGGACAGAAAATCAGCGATTACGTTTTTCACTGCGTCGGCACTTTGTTTGCGATAGTCTTCAGCAATTTCTGTCGCTTTTTCTTTCACCTTTTCTTCCATTTCCTCAGTCGATAACCGAGGAATTGCACCCACCATCGCCTTAAACCGTAACCCTTCTTCAAACCGTTGCAGTTCCGATAATCCTTCTTCTTCTAATTCAAAATTGAGAAAGATGTTGTCTTCGTGGCTGGCACGGACGCGATCGACAATGGGGCCGACAATAAAGTTTTTAGAAATCTGTTGTGTTAACAATGGAACAAGGAGCAGAATTAAAATAAATCGCAAGGACAGGACAGTCTTAGCTTTAGAAACCCGGAAGGTTTTCACGACTTCCTGTTCAGCTTTGGGGTCTAAATCACGCCGCAACCGATCTAATGTACCGAGGATAGAACGGGGTAAAACTCCAGTTTTATCGGTTAAGGCTTCCACCCGTGACATGGAATCTTCTACTTTATCCATGCCTAAAAATTGTTCCTGAATGCCAGTGCTAGAGCCAGAAGCCGCGATCGCCGTTCGACCGTTTTCATTCGGCACCAATGCTACCGATTGATTGTCAGTTGCAAGTGATGAAGTATTGGCAGCAATGACAGAATAAATCGACTTCGGTTGGTAACGGGTTAAGACCTGATCAACGAACTTCAACTTTTCCAACACCATCAGCGATCGCTCCCGTTCCGAAAAGTCAGCCATACCCATGGGACTGGTGACTTCGGGATTAATTTGCCATTGGGATAGATTAATAATTGACCGACTCGTTTTAAACTCGGTCAGGCGAATCCGCGCAATGTTGAGATACTTGGTTAATTCTGCTTTGAAATAGGCGAGTTCACTGTCAGAGAGCTTGGCATGGGAGGCAGAAATAGTTTGACCGTTAAAGTGTTCCTCCTCAATGCTTTGAATCATCAACGCCGCATCATAGGCTTGCTCTAAGGCGCGATCGGGAGTCTTAAAAAACCATTGATAGGGTTTGGTCAATGACTCCCAGAAGCGATTAGTGGGGGATGATTTAGTCATGTAATGTTACGAAACAGTGCGATCGCACAGCGAAGCTGGTAATGGGTAATGGGTAATCGGTGATTGGTAATAGGTAATAGGTAATGGGTAATGGGTAATGGGTAATGGGTAATTATTGTGGATTTTAAGAGGCTGGGCTAGGGAGTAGTTAGGATCTTAACAATTTGGTCGTAGATCTCGTTTAGGATCAGCAGGGCAAGGGTTAGCGGATGTTGGGGACGTGAAGGGGCATGGGGAAAGTGAAGCCAAGTTCGCCGTCAAGGTCGCGATCGAACACGCTGCCATCTACCACCACCTCTCTGTATCCGGTGTGGATTACCGGGGCAAGCCGGACGGGCAAGACCACGCGGCTGCTGCACTATCTATGTAACTGGGCGGCGGCGTTACCGTCTACCCCCAATCAGGTGGGGGCGTTGTTGGTGTTTGCGGCCACAGGCGACAATCGGTTGGCATTGGCCGATCGCATCACCACGGTCACCCAAGGACGACACCCCATCCGCAGCACCACGCCCCTCGGTTTTTTTCAGGATGAAGTTATTT
>CAZJZR010000657.1:0-2880 GCA_964550475.1 uncultured bacterium | reverse complement strand
AGCGCAAAAATCTGTTTGATTTACGCCGGATGGCGATTGTCCACAATTTGCATGTTATGGCTAGAACTCCCACTCAGCACCCACAACAGGCCAACTGATTAGGTGATCGATACTCTATCGATACTCTAGGGAGTTGCCAGTTCATCCTGTCGGGACACAGTAATGCCTCCACATCGTGCTAAATCATCAGTGTGGAACCTTTCGACCACCGGGGCAGTCAGAGGATTCCAGAGTCGTTCAGCTTAAATTGATCATCAGTTCCCGCTACAATAGGCTCTCGTTACAGTGAGTACCCGTCGATCGCTGACAAAATTGCAAGTTTGTGTATTGGCAGCAGCACCGCCTTGTTATCCGTCATTATCGTAACTGTTCACTCCCTGTCAGGGGAGAAGTGGGCGTAGCCCGCAACACTTTTTCCCTAGGGGGATGTGAACGATTACGACATCATCAGTAATCAATTGCCGCTGAGTTGATTCTAGAACTATCGTCCCAAACCGAGCCTCTGCCGTGCTGATTTTATGGTCGCTTTGCCCCTGAAGAAGTCTTTATCCGATCTGACCCGTCAACCGATGTGGGTGGCAACTGCTCTATCCATTGGTCTGCACGGCTTGTTTTGGCTTACGTCGCCTGTGCTGATTCCAACGACGGCTCCCAATGCCCCCACCAAGCGATCGGTGCGGGTGGTGGAATTAAGTCCGGTGGGACAAACTCGACTACCCACTACACTGTCCTCTACCGATGTGTTTTCTAGCAATGTGCCAGCGGTGTCGCCCTTGCCGAATAATGCATTTTCCCAGTTTCCGGGGGGGCAACTGTTCAATCCGTCATCGGTGCCGATGCTGAATGCGCCGATGTATGAGTTGCCGAATTTGCCGCCCCCGCCGCCTGTCAGTTGGACAATGCCGAACTTGCCACCCGTGTCACCGCCGATCCGGACTGAAACCCCACGGGAACCGCAACCGGAGGTGACCCCTACGCCAGAACCGACGACCGCAGCAACTCCCCCGCCACAGACTAGCCCAACCAGTGATCCGGCTAATAATCCTAATAATCCAACGAACAATCCAGCCAATTCTAATCCGCCCCCAGTGGCTACCGCAGCCCCAACTGGCGGGCGATCGCCCAGTCCAACTGCACCTGATCCGGAGTATGCCTACAGTGCCGAGGGCACCAGCGCGATTGATGGCACGGATCAGTTAATGGCGTGGTTAGACAAGGCTCGGCAAATTTCGGGTGATCCGGGTTTGCAACCCCAGCGACTTCAGGAACCATTGGTGATTCGCGACTATCCGTTGAAGCGATGTCTGCCCAACCCGAAACCAGCAGCGGTGGCGGTTTTGGTCGATCCCAGTGGCAAGGTGGCCGATGCTCCCAAGTTATTGACCAGTAGCGGCTATGGGGTGCTGAATCGGGTGGCTCTGGATACGCTGCGATCGCGGGATTTCCCAAAATCGGATAGCAATAAATACGCGATTTACACCTTTAATGTGGATTTTCAGTTGGAAAATCAATCCTGCCCACCTGATGCCGCCTCTGCCCCCAGTCCTTAAGTATCTGGCGTTGCTGAATTTAGAGATGAGCTAAGAGTTGGATGAATTGAAACGAAGTTTCACAGTTTCACAATTCATCCTGCGATTCAGCAACACCGCATCTTTTGCTCGTCAGCTCGACATGACCGATTCTTCAGCTCCCATGCCCACGACCACGGATCACCCCGCCATCGCTGCCATTCGCAACCGCTTGCGGGCGGGACAGCAGGCTATGGCCGATTGGGTGGAGGGACGGTTGGCGGTGTCAGCGGTGCCCGGTTCCGGTAAATCAACCGGAATGGCGGGGGCAGCGGCGATCGCGATCGCGCGTCATCACCTCCATTCGCGCCGCCAACTCGTAGTCGTCACCTTCACCCGTTCTGCCGCCGCCAACATCAAAGCCAAGATCCGCGCCCATTTGCAGGAACTCGCCTTACCCACAGGTGGCTTCATTGTCCACACCCTGCACGGCCTCGCACTCAACATCGCCAGTCGCCACCCAGATTTATCGGGGCTGAATCTGGCCAGTAGTAGTTTAATCACCGCCAACCAAAGCCATCGCCTGATCCGCACCAGTGTCGATCAATGGATTGTTACCAACCCGCAGCGGTATCAGCAATTGGTGGAGGGTCGCAATTTTGATGGCGAGGAAGCGGAACGGTTGCGGCGACAGTCGGTATTACGGACGGAAGTATTGCCCGACTTGGCGCATACCGTGATCCGAGAGGCCAAAAGTTCGGGGCTGTCGCCAGAAGACCTGTGGCAGGCTAGCCAAGCGGTTCAAGCGGTGAATCTGACCGAGGGCGAACTGGACTATGGGATTTTAGCGATCGCCGCCGGACTCTACGACCGTTACCAAACCCTGTTGCGGCAACGTAATTTTATTGACTACGACGAAATGATCCTGGCGGCGTTGCGGGTGCTGGACAATGCTGATGCCCGTCGGTTTTGGCAAACCCAAGTTTTCGCGGTCTTTGAAGACGAAGCCCAAGACTCCACCCCCTTGCAAACCCGCCTATTGGAACTCCTGGCTACCGACCCCAACGATCCCGCTCAACAAAACCTGATCCGCGTTGGCGACCCCAACCAAGCAATTAACTCCACCTTCACCCCCGCCGATCCGCTGTTTTTCCGAGAATTTTGCGCCATCTGCGATCGCCAAAATCGCCTGATCACGATGGATCAAGCCGGACGCAGCAGCCGCTCGATTATTGAGGCCGCCAATTTCGTTCTCAACTGGGTCAACCAAGAGTGGGAAAAGAAAAATGGAAAAGGGGAAGAGGGGAAGGGGGAAGAGGGGAAGGGGGAAGAGGGGAAGGGTAAAGGGTTAAGGGTGAAGGGTGAAGGGGTA
>CAZJZR010000656.1:0-2883 GCA_964550475.1 uncultured bacterium | reverse complement strand
TCAGATACCCCCAGCAAAGCTGGAGATGTCTGACTTTGGTTTGGCTAATGTTGACAGTGCTGCTGTGAACGCGGGCAGGTGCTGCGAATGATACTTGAGGAGTTTGGAATTCCCTACTTCGACCAATCGCCTTGGAGGGTAAAAGCAGCCCAGTAGTAAGGCGCAGGATGGTTGCCGCTTTGCCACAAAGCGATCTGAGCTTGTCGCAAGGCCGCAGATGATTATGTCGATCGGGCAGGAGAATGAGATTCTCTAACATCGTTACAATGAAAAAGTCACAGCAGCACCAGAATCGATGACGAGACTCTCTAGCCAGTCAGTTGGCTGCACCACCACTCAACGGATGACATTTGAAGAGTACCTGAACTATGAGGGCAGTACTCTAGCTCGTTATGAATTGGTGGATGGAGTCTTAGTCGAGATGGGTGCAGAGACAGCGTTGAATATTGCGATCGCCTTTTTCCTCGCGATCACGTTTGCTCAGCAAGGCATTCCCCCCTATCGCTTAGGGAACAAACATTTAATTGCTGTTAGCTCCACCAAAGTAACAGCCCGCGATCCGGATCTAACGGTTCATTCTGAAGCCTCCTACGAAGCCGTCATCACCGAAAAGCAATCATTGTTGAGGTACGATCAACCGCCGCCCTTGCTAGTGGTTGAAGTTGTTTCATCGGGTAAACCGGGAGAACCAAATTACGACAGAGACTATATCGAAAAACGTCAGGAATATGCCGATCGCCGCATTCCTGAATATTGGTTGATTGACCCGGATCGGCAAGTGGTGCTGATTTTGACACTAGAAGGACAGGCTTACCAAGAGCACAGCTTTAGGGGGCAAACCGCGATCTCGTCTCCGACATTTCCGCATTTACAGCTCACTGCGGCGCAGATTTTACAAGCTGGTCGTTGAACTAAACCTGGGTCAGTGTGGGGTATTCTGCAACTGAGAGGTTGAAGGAACTGAATTTTATTTCACTTGCAGGATTGTTCCCACCGCGATCGCTCCCTTGCTGACCCCAGTGGCCACTAAGCCATCTCGATTGGCAACTATCACGGTTCCACATAGGCGGACTATAGCCCGTTGGGCATGGCTTCGCTAGTGTTCACGTAGTCGCGGTTTTAACCGCCAGACACTTTTCAAACAGTCTCTGCCATTGTGGTTCCCAGTTTTTAGTTCCAACTACTACTGTTTCGTCGTCGTGGACTTGCGGCTAGCCCCCGTAGAGCTTTTTTTCGCCGCTGTTTTTGTCCCAGCCGTACTGCTCTTAGTGGTAGTTTTTTTAGTCGTGGTTTTGGTAGTTTTAGCGGTGGTTGGCTCCGCTGCCTCGGTCTCCTCAGCCGTCGCGGCTTTGGTGGTCTTTTTCGTTGTCTTCGTGGTTTTGGTGGTCTTGGCTTTACTGGTGGATTCGCCAGCAGTTTTAGCGGATTTCGCCTTACTGCCTTTCTTGGTAGACGCTTTGGCGGCTAACAAACTGACAGCGGTTTCCAAGGCAATCGAGTCCGTCGTTTCCCCTTCGGGAATCGAGACATTTACCTTGCCGTGCTTGATGTAGTGGCCATAGGGGCCATCGTAAATGTTGACGGGTTCGCCGTCCTCTGGGTGTGCCCCCAGTTCCCGCAGTGGTTTAGCGGTTTTGCTACGTCCGCCACGCCCTGCTTTGGGTTCGGCAAACAGTGCCAGTGCCCGTTCTAGGGTGATGGTCAGCACATTGTCGTCTCCCTTGAGGGAGCGGTATTCCGGCTTGCCCTCTGGCCCTTTGGCATGGGACACGTAGGGGCCAAACCGTCCCAGACTGGCGTGGATTTTGCCCTCAGTTTCTGGATGCAGTCCCAAGAAGCGGGGCAACGCCAGCAGCCCCACCGCCATCTCCAGCGTCACCGACTGCATGGTCACGCCCTTGGGTAGGGAGGCTCGTTTGGGCTTGGGGTTTTCGGTGGTGACATCGCCCAACTGGACGTAGGGGCCATAGGTGCCCGTGAGGATGTAAATTGGTTCGCTGGTGTCGGGATGCAAGCCCAACTTGTCGGGGCCTTCGGTCTTTTGCCGCAGGATGGTTTTCACCTGTTCCCCGTCCAATTCGGCGGGGGTGATGCCATCGGGGATGGAGGCGGTGACCACGCCATTGTCGGTGTCCACTTCCACGTAGGGGCCAAATTTGCCAATCCGCACCTTGGCTTCCAGGTTTTCCAGTTCCACCGTCCGGGCAGTGGCGAGGTCAATTTGGCTTTCCCGCTGCTTCACTTGGCTATCCAGCCCTTGATCACCCAGGTAAAACTGCTTCAGGTAGGGGAGCCACTGAACTTCACCGACGGAAATTTCATCCAGGGTTTGTTCCATCCGGGCGGTGAAGCTGAGGTCTACCAAGTCGGGGAAGTGATTTTCCAGCAGGGCGGTGACGGCAAAGGCAGTGAAGGTGGGGATGAGGGTGTTGTTCACCATCTTGACGTAGCCGCGATCGATGATCGTGCCGATGATGGTGGCGTAGGTGCTGGGGCGACCAATGCTTTCACTTTCCAGGGTTTTGACTAGGGTGGCTTCGGTGAAGCGGGCGGGAGGTTGGGTTTCGTGGCCGATCGCTTCCAACTCCTGGCACTCTGGCGTATCCCCCACCTGTAACCGGGGCAAGTTTACCTCTTGGTCTTCGATCGCCGCATTCGGATCATCTGACCCTTCCACGTAGGCGCGGAAGAAACCGGGGAAGTCGATGCGTTTGCCCGTGGCTTTGAATACGGCATCTGCCACAGCAATTTGCACGGTGATGTGGGTTTGGCGTGCTTCCGCCATCTGGGTGGCCATGGTACGCTTCCAGATCAGGTCATACAAAGCTAGTTCCCGACCGCTCAAGCCCGTCTGTTGCGGGGTGCGGAAGGTGCTGCCAGCGG
>CAZJZR010000655.1:0-2886 GCA_964550475.1 uncultured bacterium | reverse complement strand
TAGTGTTCACCTAGTCGCGGTTTTAACCGCCAGACACTTTTCAAACACCCTCTAACCGTTCACATCCCCCATAAGAAAAGGGTTGCGGGCTACGCCCGCTGGTTCCTCCCCCAAGGGGGAGTGAACGGTTACTTTCAAACAGTTTCTGCAACTGAGTTGATGACTTGACTGAGTTGATGACTTGGCAGAGCTTCCTTCGACTAGGGGGGCGATCGCGGCTATTCCTCGGTGACGGCGGCGGCGGCTACGTCTACTGTGGCCTCACTAGCGCTTGTTGCCGCGCTCGCGACCTCTGGACTGGGCGTGGTTACCTCCTCGGCTGATTCATCCGCTGCATCCGAGTTGTTCAGGGTGCCAGGGGGAACAAACTCAATGGTGCAATGTTCGCCTAGCCAGTCCAAAACCGCATCTTGGAGTAACTCATCGGTCACCACATTCCGGAGGCGGTTGATATCCACATCCTTGCGGTTGGGCACCGACTCCAGCAATTTTTGGATTTCCTGGTCGATGGTTTCTGGGGGAACGGTGATGGATTCACGCTTCGAGACCTCAGCCAAGCCGAGGGTTTGTTTGAGGCGGGCGATCGCCTGCCCCCGGAAATCATCCCGCAGCTTTTCGATGGTGTCCTTAGTGAAAATTTGCTTGACGTTGTAGCCCTGCTCTGCCAAGCGGTTAGCGGAACGATTGATCAGGAAATTTACCTCCTGTTGCACCAACGCATCGGGCAAATCAACCGTCACTTGCTCTTCAATCTTCTTCAGCAAGACCTGATTGCGACTGTCTTTGGTCTTAGTGTCGGCTTCGGTTTGGAACCGCTTTTCTAGCGATTCCCGCAACTCTGCCAACGTTTCAAAATTGCTGACTTCCTTGGCAAAGTCATCATCCAGAGCTGGCAATTCCCGCTCTTTCAGTTCCTTGAGGGTTACCTTAAAGATGCATTCCTTGCCATTCAACAGGTCTTGACCAAATTCGGAACTAAAGGTAACAGGCACGTCTTTCTGCTCACCGGGAGTCATACCGACAATGCCCATGACCAAATCATCCAGGAAGCGACCTTCCATCAAGTCCATTTGGAAGTCTTTGGTTTCCCCGCCCGGCAAGGGTTCCAATTCGCCGGTTTCTTCATTGCGAATCAAACAGGTGTAGTCCACCACGGCGACATCTTCCAACTGAGCGGGGCGACCGTCTGCTGGAACTAAGGTAGCGATGCGGCGACGATAGTCGGTCAGGACATCTTCGACCTGTTGGGGATCATAGGTGAATTGTTCAACTTGGAGTGTCCAGTCTTTGTAGTCCTCGATCTCTGCGTCTGGCGGTACATCTACCGATGCAGAAAAGGTCAAGGGTTCTCCAGGCTGGAACCGTTCAACCAAATCCTCGATTTCGGTCAACAGTTGCACATTACCCAAGCTGGCAATCTTCTCTTGCTCGATCGCCTGCTTAATTGCACTATCCAACAAATTTTCCAGTGCGCTGGCCTTGATTTGCATCGCCCCAAACCGCTGAATCAGAATGTGGCGGGGGACTTTACCCTTACGGAACCCAGGAACGGCGGCATGGCGGCTCAGGTCACGAATGACTTGTTCGTAAGCCTGCTTTGACTTTTCAGCAGGCACTTCAATTTCCAGACTAATCCGGCTGTTCGGTAGTTTTTCCTGGGTGACTTTCATGGGGTCTTGTAATGAAACGTGTTCTGATTCAGATATCAGTTCGGGATATCAGTTGTGCAATCCCCTATGGTAGCCCAAATCTTGTCTTGTTCTCAATACCCAGCACAAAATGACAAACTGTGCTGCAAAACCAAAGCGGTTGCTCTATGCCTTGGTCAGAATTGGAGAACGGATGATCTAGTAGCTGTTAGTGGTCGGTGGCAGGATCACCTTGCGGGCTAGGCCGAGGGTTTTCAGTACCCAGATTGCCCACCATGTCACATCAATTTCCCACCATTGCCATCCGGCTTTGGCGACGTGGGGATAGGCGTGATGGTTGTTGTGCCAGCCTTCGCCGTAGGTCAAAATCGCCGCCCACCACAGGTTACGGGAATTGTCGTTGATTTGGAAGGTGCGGTACCCCCACATGTGGGTGACGGAGTTGATGAACCAGGTGCTATGCCACAGCAGGACGGCACGGACGCACATCCCGTAGACGACAAATGACCAACCACCGAGGGCGTAAAGGATCAGGCCAATGGGAATTTGCAGGAGGATGAAGTAGCGATCGAGCCAGAGGTAAAAGCGATCGCGGGACAAATCGGGGGCATATTGGCGGTAGCGGCGATTGTCAAAGAAGTCGGGTTGGGGATAGAAAATCCACAGCATGTGACTCCACCAAAAGCCACGGCGGGCGGAGTAGGGGTCTTTGTCTACATCTTCGGTGTAGGCATGGTGCAGCCGATGTCCCGCTACCCAGAAGATGGGGCCACCCTGGAGCGCGGCGGCACCGATCAGGGCGATCGCGTATTCCAACCATTTGGGCACTTGGAAGCTGCGGTGGCTGAGTAAACGATGGTAACCGAGGCAGATGCCAATGCTGCCAAAGAACCAGTGCAACAGAATGGTTACACCCAAAGCCGACCAGGAAAAGAACCAGGGAGCTAACAACGCTAGGGCGTGAACTGCACTAAAAAAAATCACTGCAACCCAACTCAACCGGGAGTTATGCCCAGGTTGAACGGGGAGAGAAGAGGATGTCATAACGTCGGTCACTCCGTACAGGCAAGATTTTAGAGGGTGATAAGTGATCCGTGGTGAATGATGAGTGATGGGAAGGGGAGCCGAACCGTTCCTTGAGCGTAGTCGAAAGGAATGGTTCGACTAGCGCAGTCGAACAGTACTACTCCGAACTCTGTACTCCGCACGCCTTATCTCAAATCGACTTAGAAAACAC
>CAZJZR010000654.1:0-2898 GCA_964550475.1 uncultured bacterium | reverse complement strand
TGTGTAATTGGGCGGTGGATGCCTCCTTAGGTGGAAGTTGGTCAATCAGCCTGGGGATTATGGCCTGTATTGGCTGCGGTGTGTATGAATTGGGTCGCCGCAGTAGTTAGGAGTAGATCTATTGACTCGTCGTGATCCCCCGTTGTTGGAGCTGATCAACAAAGAATTCTTCTAAGCTGGGACGGGCGAGATTGAGAGCGAGGATGGTGCCGCCCATCAGGTGGACGCTGGCCAAAAAGTCTTGCGGTTCCCCTTGTAGGTGTCCTTGCCAACAATCATCTTGAAAATGCAAGTCGGGCAACCATTTTTTCAATACCTCCAAACTGCCGCCTTGGCCGCGTGCCACGTAGGTGTTGGCGGTGCCCAGTAATTCGGTAATTGAGCCACTGTTAATCAATTCCCCTCTGGCCAGGATGGCGACGCGATCGCAAATCCGTTCCACATCGGACAGGATGTGACTGTTGAAGAAGATGGTTTTGCCTTGGGCTTTCAGCGACAGAATGATTTCGCGGATTTGATACCGTCCCATGGGATCAAGACCAGACATGGGTTCGTCCAGAAAGACCACTTCCGGATCATTGATCAACGCCTGCGCCATGCCAATCCGTTGCAACATCCCTTTGGAGTATTGTCGCAGTTGCTTTTTACGGGCAGCAGAATGCGCCAATCCCACCAAATCCAATAAATAGGGAATGCGCTGCCGTTGGACGGTGGAGGGCACTTGGAACAGTCCACCGATAAATTCCAAGAATTCCCATCCGGTTAAGTAATCGTAGTAGTAGGCATTTTCCGGCAAGTAGCCCACCCGTTGGCGAATGGCGCGATCGCCCACGGGTTCCCCCAGCAAAAACGCCCGTCCCGCCTGCGGTCGGATAATGCCCAACAGGGTTTTCAACAGTGTGGTTTTGCCTGCACCATTGGGGCCTAACAACCCAAAGGTTTCACCTTGGTATACTGCCAAGGAACAGCCTTTTAAGGATTCAACGGTTTGATTGAGCCAAAACCCCGTGCGATAGGTTTTTCGTAGACCAACCGCCTGCACTACGATTGGTCGTTCATTCACCATGGATGGAGTTGCAGCATCAGACAAAGCGTTCATACATCCTGAGAGTGAAAATAGCGTCAATCTAAATTCTGGTGGTGCCAAGTAATCACGCCCCTGGCAGGAATCAAGGGATGTTGGAAGGGATCTCAGCCATCCCCTAGAGATGCCTATAGGGGCAAGTTTTGCTGTCTAGCTAACCATTTATGCGATTGATCGGCTCTCGGCTAAAACCGCCCCTACATTTTGTGGTACTTAACCTTGTGGCACTTAACCAATCAACAGGTTGCCTAGTGTGGCATCCGGACGCATAAGCTGACCCAGAAGGACGCATCCTCGCCCACACCATTAATAAAGCCCCGTAATTCAGTTAAGTCGCTGCAATCAGTGGCTGTAACGATAGCTGGTGTAATGCAGAATACCCAGTCAAAATCCTGGTGATCAGCCTATAGCAACCACTCCATCATCACACCAAAACGGGTGTCTTGTTGGAATTTAGAATTTTGCTCTTGCAAATCAGCAGAGAGTCTGATGTTGCGGGTGAGGGCGTACCCGACTGAGAAGGTGAGAATGCCCACTTCGTTTTCTGTGCCAGGGGCAACCCAGTTTTGGGTAACAGATAAGTCAGCCGCCCCACCCCGCGACAGAGCCAACATTAACCGCATCCCCACATTCAACCCCTCTGTGGAGTAACGGGGGGTGCTGAGATTTCGGTAACCCACCACTGGAGCTACGTTGACATACCAGCCCAAGGGCAAGAAGTAGTAGCGGACATCGGCTCCACCCCCTGTGCGCCGACCATCAAAGGTTTCGTGGTAGTCTGCGCTAATGGCGAGGGGAGTCCGGGCAATGAAGAAGTCTTCAACCCCAATCGCCCAACCGCCCTGGTCGTCTGTAGAGGGGAAGTGGGAATAACCGAGGCGCACCCGAGGCCGGAAGGCAGGATCACGGTTAATTTCTTCCAAGACGTTGGGGATTTTCTTCTGCCACCGTTGCAGCACTGGACTTTGTTGCAATACCTCTGGAGCCACATCTACCTTGGCTTGGGCTAGTTCGACCGTGGGATTAGCCGCGATCGCCTGTGCCACATCAATCGTGTCAGGGTTAAATTCAGATTGAGCCTTCGTTGCAGCTTGTAGCGTCTTCGGTGCAACGGTTTGCATTACAGATGAAGGGACAGCCGTTGGTAAAGCTGGAGGAACAGATTGGCGAACTAAAGGTGCAGGAGAATCGCTCACTACAGGCACCTGCACCGCCGCCAGAACAATTTCCGGATTGCAGGAAAACTCGCAGGCACTAGAGCTGGGCAATTCCGTGATATGGGGTTGCACCGCTGACGGGATTGCTGGAGCCGTTTGGACGGTGGTCAATGAAGGTGATGCTAAATCCGTAGCCGTTTGGGAAAGTTTGGGTAGCTCCTTGACTCGGATGACCGTATCCGCTGCATTGGTAGTCGTAGGGGTAACGTCTGGGGTAGAGGGGGAACCTGCCCAAGCTGGGGCAATCCCTAAACCTAGACCCATCCCCAGTAACGGTACAGGCAGAGCCTTTAATCCCACAGTTTGTAGTCGATGCATGTGCAGCCGATTCCGTTCCATCCTCACTTACCCACCTATACTTAAAACGTGTTGTCTAAGCGTAACCATCCCACCACTGCTTCGGCAAAGTTTTTGCAAAATCTCGACAAAGTGACAAGCGTAAAATTGCGACAAGATTGCAGTTAAGAGGCGGTTAATTAATTAATCAGTCAATTAACTGGTTTCGGTTGCTTTGCCAATCAGGACTAGGCATGAGTTACGGTTACGCGATCAGTCTAATTACTCAGGGTAATTGGTCACACCTGATTGAGTATGTTA
>CAZJZR010000653.1:727-2901 GCA_964550475.1 uncultured bacterium | reverse complement strand
ATGACCTAAATAGGCCGCAGCAGCTTGACCATTCTGCCGACGTGCCTCTAATTCCTTGGTATGGAGTGTTTGGTAATCCTGAATCAGTTGTTCCCATAATTGCAGATCAGTTTGGTTGATCTCCCAAAACTTGGATTCATCTGGTTCTTTGTCTGTTTTTTTGTTTGGTTCTATAAAGATCCGTTCATACCGTTTCTCGTTACAATTCGGTCCGGTAATACAAGCCCATGCCTTGTGCCACCCTTGTTGATCTTTATCGTCACGTTTTCTAAGGCGAAACTGTGAAACCTTACCTGATTTGTCTGGACTCTTGACCCAGAGCCGAGCACCATGGGTTGGTAGCTTGCCCCCCGGATAGCCTTGGGAGCGAGCAATTTCAGAAGCTCCTTTATCGGTAGGAGCTATTTCTTGCTCGCCATACTTCTTATAACAGAGCAGTTTGGCCTCTTTCACTTGGCGAAACACTAATTTCCCATCCGTGTTGCGTCTTGCCACAATTGCTGCATGAATTCTAGGATTTGGTTCCATCCGATAGGCTAACCGACTGGCGTGACCAGAGAAGATGGACAACCTGGAATTGGTAACGGCTTCGTAGGCAGAGCGCAACATCCCTTTGAGGGAGGTGGGTGGCAGATAGGGTTTGCCATCCACAATCCGTAATGGATAGGTTTTGTGTTCACTGGCTTGCCAGGATTGCGCTTTCGCCGCATCGGGGATCAATAGGGGTGTAATGGTTTCTAGGGTGACGGTAATTCGGCCACTCCAGTGATCCTGGAGATAGCGATCGTGCCCTGAGGGGGGGCGATCGCCCAATTCCCCCAAATTCCCTTGGCGGGGAAACGCTGGGACAAAGTTATAGGGATTGTTGGCAGACTGAGGGTGTGCCTGACGAACAGCTTGATTGCCTCCTGCACGGTTGGGTCTAGCGATCGCAAGATTATTGACCATTGCTCTCTCCTACTTCCAGTTGAATTAACCGTTCTTCCACAACGCAGACATTGCCATGCTGTGCCCCGGCCATCCCTGGCGCACGGCCAAAATACTCGCGACTGACTAATAAAACGGACTGATAACGACCCACATTGGCGATTGGGACGGCCATCCGGCCAATCCGTGGCGTTGCCAACGTACTCCACCCTGCCGCCGGAGCTGTATGGGAGCCAAGTCCTTCACCCCAGAGGAGATAGGTTTGTCGATAGGGGCAGAGGTTGGTTAGTGCAGCGTCATCTGGTGTGCCAACATCTGGGGCAAATGGTGGAGTGTCAATCACCTGTTCACTCAAGACCACGGCAACCCCTCCCTGATTGGGCTGATTGAACCAGCGGAGTTCTAACTCTGGAGTGAAAATCTTGGCTTCAAAGACGCTATCCCAATCGAGATGCCGCTCTTGCCAGCCTTGATGGTTTCCCGTCTGCCATTCATACCAAATCACTTGATCCCCAGTCACCCGACCAAACCCAGCCCATTGAGGAGTATAAAATAACCCGATCGCCCCATCTAACCAGCCTTGCCATGCGGCGATCGCGGACTGCAATCCAATGGTTGGACTGGTTGGTTGGCTGATATAGGTATATAAGCTAGTACATTGGGTTGGAGCGGCTGTAATCATGCTTGTACCTCCTCTAATCCAGTTGATTCAGTCTGAGCATGGTGGCCGAACCGATGGTGGCCAATCCAGTTCTGCCAACGGGTTGTCAACTCTTGTAATAAAGCGGCATCAAGCGGCTGCGCTGTCCCCACCTGCCACGGTTGATCAGTCAATCGGGTAATTAAGGGATCAATTGCACCACCTTCTACAGCAAATTTTGCTTGTGTGAGTTTGACCGTGCCCATCCCCCGATTCACCCCATAGCCCAAGGGAATGCGGCGATCTCCTAAATCTCGCAATAGCAATAACAACAGGGTCACCACCGGGACATGATCCGATTCAGGTAGGCGATCGAAATTGATGGTGAATTGCATTGGCTCCCACTGCACGTTAAACGGTTCCAGATTGGTGTACAAAAATTGGTCTGCGGCTCCACCCGTCCATCGATCAATCGCGACATGAAAGGCTTGCTGCGTGGTTTGTAGGTTGGCGGCGGTTAGATTCGCTTGCACCTCGTCCTGGGTGCTGCTGACCAAGGCTTGCCAAGCATCAATTGGAACTCCCGGACTGGCAGGGGTTTGACCAT
>CAZJZR010000653.1:0-717 GCA_964550475.1 uncultured bacterium | reverse complement strand
CTCCACCATCAACGCGCCTAGACCGGGCAAGCGCGATAAGCCATGCTCACTTGTGGTCGCCACCACTGCGGCGGCTTTGCCAAACAAACAATCAATTAACGGTAATTCAATCTGTTCAGCAAAGCGTTGAGTACACGATGGCTGACCAAGGCTGGGTTGGTCTAACACGGTTCGCAAAATCCGCTCAGCCTGCGATCTCCAGGCCCCCTTAATCGATGATCCGGGCAAGATAAACCCAAGGTGTTGCTGATCAAACTGCCCCATCAAAGGCAATATGTCGATCGCCACCCCACTTTGCTCCGATTTCACCATTAAGGAACCAACGGCCTGCCAATCTAACGTCAGAGTGAGGCGATTAGTCGTATGGGTCACTGGTTTGGGATGGTAGGGTTCACCCGTGTCAGTGGCTTGTAAAAGAGCCAAAATATCATCACGATTCTGGAACTTCTGTTCGAATACGTTGACTTCCTCTAACTGTACCCAGCCCAAACCGCGTGTTTTCGCCGCCCCTAAACGAATCTTGCCGTGTTGCAGCGCATCAATCAGGCTATCTAGGGCTGTTTCTACCAATGTTCTATCTAGGCGATCGCCCAGTTCAATGGTGAGTTCTAAGGGGAAGTAAGCCTGTCTAGGAATTACGGCACGACTGTACTGGAACCGTTCTGCCGCCGTTCCCAGATGCCGATCAATTCCAACCCCATCCCGCACTTCCATGTC
>CAZJZR010000652.1:0-2906 GCA_964550475.1 uncultured bacterium | reverse complement strand
CCACACCTAAGTTTGCGCCAAAGTCTGCCGCCAGTTGCCCTACCGCATAGCCGCGTCCCTGGTACTCCAACCAAATATCCATCAAGGGATCGGTCGGCTGGGACTCAAAGACACCCCGCCGCACCTGATCCACCGTCAAATGGGCAACGTTCGCTGGAATTAACACGACGTTATCCGGAGTGCGACTGACGCAGGCTTTGGTGGAGGTGCGTCCTAAATCAACACTGAGAATCGTTGTTGCGGGTGATGTTGTTGACACGGCAGTAGAGGTCATGGAACGGATGGGTTCACAGTTGCAAGTAGCACTCCAAAATTACCATGCTGAAAGGGAATTAAGGGTTAATGGAGTGCGACAAATTCTCGATTCGGCAACAATACCGCCAACTACTCCAGCAATTCAGACATTTCAGCCAGTTTCTGACAACCGTTCTAACCAGCCAATCAGCTAATCAGAAGTTACCCTCCACAGGGGCACTATCCTGAATACTGCTCTGCCAAGCTGAAATAGGTAAGCGAAGACAACACCCGGCATCTGCACTTCCCGTAACCCGATAGCATGGGTGTAATCCACCTGTGCAATTTGCCTACAATTAAACTACACCCTACCTTACCTGTTGTCTGCCTTGCCCCTCATCTCAGAACCCTCTACCAATGCCCACCATCCTGATCATTGATGATGATCCACTCTCACGTTTACTCTTAGAAACCATTTTTAAGCGGAACCAGTATCAAGTTGAGATCGCCCATAACGGTGAAATGGGCTTGGCCATGGCACGGGAGCTACTCCCTGCCATTATTTTGTGTGATTGGATGTTGCCGGAAATCAGCGGCATTGAAGTGTGCCAACAGGTTAAACAAGATCCTGAACTCAGCCTCAGCTTTTTCATTCTGGTGACAGGACGGGATAACCTGGAAGACCGCGTACAGGGCTTAGATGCTGGAGCTGACGACTACATTACGAAACCCATCGAACTCCACGAACTGATGGCGAGAGTGCGATCGGGATTGCGGTTATACCAGTCCAACCAAACCCTGCACCAACAGGCTAAACAACTGGCTGACCTGAACCAAGCTCTAGAAACCCAAAAGCAAATCCTGGAAGTGGAACTGGGCAAAGCGTCGGAATACATCCGCTCCATTCTGCCGGAACCCCTGACCAACCCCCTGAAAATTGACTCTTGTTTTCTCCCCTCTATGCAACTGGGTGGCGATTGTTTCGACTACTTCTGGCTGGATCCAGACTTCCTCGCCCTCTATTTATTAGATGTGTCCGGTCACGGAGTGGGTTCATCACTGCTGGCGATTTCTGTGCTTAACCTGTTGCGATCGCAAGCCCTAGAGCAGGTCAACTTTTACCAACCGAGCAACGTCCTCAGCCGTCTGAATGAAGACTTTCAGATGGAAAAACAGGACTTCAAATACTTCACCATTTGGTATGGGGTCTACAACGTCCCAGAACGGCAAGTGGTGTATGCCGGAGCGGGGCATCCACCTGCGCTAATTTTTTCTCACCACAACGGTAGCGAAGACTTTACCGAACTGCCTTCCCAAAACATCCCGATCGGCTTTGACTCCAATATCCGGTTTACCCAAAGCTTTTGTAAGCTCAAACCGGATAGCGAATTGTACCTGCTCAGCGATGGCATCTTTGAAGCTCGATGCACATCAGGCGACACCCTCGGTTGGGATACGTTCAAAACCCTATTGCAACAGTTTCACCACCAACCCGATGATCAGATCACGGACTTGCCAACCTATATCCAACAAGCAGGCAAGATTACGGCTTACCAAGATGATGTCTCGATCCTGCGGTTGCGGTTGTAGACAATTAATTAGGTAATTAGGCGATTAAGGCGATTAATTTAAGCGATTAATCGGGCGTATCTAAGAGGGTATTTTAAAAGGTGGGGTGATAGTAAAAAAGCTCACTCAGTATAAGCTGTGAATACTAAACCAACAGCACCAAGTGAGCCAATGAGTAAAGCATATCCGAGCAACCTGACCCATGAACAGTATGAATTTTTAAGTGAGTTGCTCCCACCTGCTAAACCAGGGGGTCGTCCCCGTAGTGTAGATATGTGGGCAATTCTCAATGCCATTTTTTATGTCCTCGTCGAAGGAGTCCGCTGGCGTTCGCTGCCCGGAGATTTTCCCCCGTGGCAAACCGTCTATACCTATTTCAATAACTGGCGCAAAGATGGCACCTGGGTGAAAATCCACGACCAACTGCGTACCTTTGTGCGAATTGAAGCAGGACGACATCCGAGTCCGTCTGAAGCGATTGTCGATAGCCAGAGTGTGAAAACAGCAGCAGGAGTCAATCAGGATGTAGGGTTTGATGGGGCAAAGTTGATAGACGGACGGAAGCGATTTTTAACGGTGGATACGCTAGGCTTAGTGCTCCGGGTGTTGGTAACCGCCGCTGATGTAGGTGAACGGGAGGGAGGGAAACAAGTCCTCAAGTCAGGCAAACGGATGGGGAAATCGGTATCCCGACTACATACGATTTGGGTAGATGGGGGCTTTGATGGCGAACCCTTTATGAAATGGGTCATGGATGTGTGCCGATGGATTGTGACGGTAGTGCTGCGTCCAGAGGCATCGAAGGGGTTTGTTTTACTGAAGAAACGTTGGGTGGTTGAGCGGACGTTCGGATGGTTAATGCATTGGTTGAACAATACCTTCGCCAAAATTGCAGGGATAGGGCTACCCAAAGTCGGTGAATCCCTCTAACCACAAGAGTTTTAGGCTTTTGACTGGTATATTCTGAAACCCCTGCTGTGCGGGCGTTTCAGAACAATGGCGAAGGTATTGGTTGAAGAAACCGGGTTTCTGTGGGTACCGCCGATTAACCCTTTAACCCTTACTCGCCTCCACTGTTAGCGTGGTGGCGGCGGAGCGGCCAA
>CAZJZR010000651.1:0-2910 GCA_964550475.1 uncultured bacterium | reverse complement strand
GGGTTGAGGTTGACGCGATCGCCAAAGGCCAACGAGCCATCCCCCTGCACCAAATCCGCTGGTGGAATCCCCGTCAGCAAATGGATCAGCGTTGCCCCTAGCCCATACAAATCCGATGCAGGTACTGCCCGCCCATAAAATTGTTCCAACGGCGCGTAACCACTGGTTCCCACCACGGTAAACGTTGCCCCGGTCACCGCTGCCTTATCCTGCACGGCTCCAAAGTCCACCAGATACACCTTGCCTTGCAAATCGCTGGGTAACTCCGTGGGTGGTGAGTCGGCCTGTGCAGGGGCGATCGCCGCATCAGTGGCCAAGATGATGTTGCTGGGTTTGATGTCGCGATGCAGTACGGGTGGGCTGAGTTCGTGCAGGTATTGCAGGATATGCAGCAGTTGTTCAGCAATTTGCCGTACCTGGGCTTGGCTGAAATGCCACCCCTGATCGAGCCAATCTTGCAGGCTGTGTCCGGCAATGTAGTCCTGCACCAAGGCAAACCAAGCCATCCCACTGCCTTGCTCGCGATCGATGGAGAACGAGTCGCGATAGTTGGGAATTTGCGGATGTTGCAGCGATCGCAGCACCGCCGCTTCCCGTTCAAACAGTTCCAGTTCTTGCCATTGCACATCCAAGCCAAACACCAACAATTTAACAATCACCAACTCTTGCACCGGTGATTGCAAATCGGTGGCCAACCAGGTTTGTCGTCCTGCCGCCGTGCGCCCTAAACGTCGCTGCAACTGATAACGAGTTTGGAGAATAGCACCCGATTCGTACATGGCAGGTTATGGGTTTGCAGAGATTGGCTAGGGGACTTCCCAAAAAATAACATTCCCGTGAGGGCTGTAGGGACGGCGATCGCCAAAATCACCCTAGCCCAAAAAATCACCCTAGCCAAACCGGTCGTCAGTCGCCAACCGATCTGGACTGAGCTGATTGGCAGCGATCGAAGATCCACATGACATCGCCAATCGGTGTGCGCTTCAGGTTGGGTTGGTGAACCAGATCGTCGCGGTATCTGTTGTGATCCAGCCGACCCAAGTTCGCAACGGTGGCATACTGGGGCGCAGCGGGTTCATCGCCCCAAAACAGCGGGGTCGCGGACTTCAACTGTTGGTCAAAAAAGGTGATCGTTAGGTCGCCTTTGAAGTTGTACTTGCCTTGAACAATTAGATGGATGGTGCCGTAACCGCTGGATTGACTAATTAGAAACCGATAAAGTTGGCCATGTTGTGGGTGTTTGATCACAGCGGTGCCGTGGTACACCGGAGGAGCGGGTGGCCCAAAGATTAATTCGTAGCCGTTGCCATCCGCATCGCGGTAAATGCTTTGGGCAATCTGACAGGTTTTGCTGGTGGCGGTGACCGTCTCGCCCTGGAGCGCAACGGTCAGCCCAGACACCAGCAGCACAAGGGCGGGAAGGGCGAGGGGGCGATTCATGCTGGTCAATGGCGGTGAATGGATGGGTTGAGCAGTTGGGTGGGATTGACGGGGTTCCGGTGTCGCTGTTCCAACTGCGGCTCAGGCGGAACGTCCCTGCCGCGCCGCTGTCGTTAGTGCCAGGAGGGCTGGCGTAATCGTCAGTTCGGGCGCGATCGGCTGTTCCAGTTGGCGAATCGGGCGGGGCAATTGGGCGACGTTGGCGGTGGTGCGATCGCCGATCGCATGTACAGGTTCGGGGGTGGTTAACCGTTCACCTGCTTGCATCACCGGTTGCAGTAAAGGCTGTTCATCGGCGGCTGGCGTTTCGGTGACCAAACCGAGGCGATCGCTGACCCAGTGGCCATCGACAATCCGCCGGAAAATCTGTTTGCGTCCGGCATAGGTGGTTTTTCCCGGAGACGACTTGACCACTGGAATGCCGTCAATTTCAACTAATTTGTAAACGCCATTCACCGGTTCTCCGGTGACCAAGCGGGTGCCGATGCCATAGCGGTCAATCACGGCTCCAGCGGCTTGCAGACGGGCAATTTCGTACTCATCCAGATCGCCACTGGCAATGATCGGTACATTGGGTAACAGCGATCGCACCCGTTGGGATAGGCTGACCAAATCGCCCGAATCCAACCGGATGCCCCGCAATTCTAAGTTCCCCGCTGCCAATTGCTGCGCCAATTGTTCCGCCGCCGCAATGGTGTCGTAGGTGTCAATTAAGAGCGGCGCACCGGGAAAGTAGGAGTGGAAGGCGGTAAAGGCTTGGGACTCTGACCCTTCCAGAGCCGCGATCGCCATCACCAGCGCGTGAGCCATGGTGCCCGTCGGCTTCGTCCCCAATTCCAACGCTGCCAACACATTCGATGTGGCATCCATCCCCCCGGCCAACGCCGCCCGCGCCGCCCACAACGCCCCTTGCGGACTGAAGGCTCGCCGCGTCCCAAATTCAAAGATCTGTCCCGCTGCCCCCACCACATCCCGCATCCGCGCCGCCCGTGTTGCCACCAAGGTCTGATAATTCAGCACGTTTAATAAGTAGGTTTCCAGCAGTTGCGCCTGCCACAGCGGAGCTTCCACCCGCAACAACGGCTGATTGGCAAACACCACCGTCCCCTCCGGCACCGCCCACACCGTACCGCTGAACTTCGCCGTCGCCAACAAATCCCAAAATGCTGCCGGGGCATGGGCAAAAATCCCCGTATTTTGCAAAGCGGTGAGATGCTCTGGGGTAAACTGCCACGCCTGCAAATACTCCAACGCCTGCTCCAACCCCATCGCCACCAGATAGCCAAAGTTGGTGGGCAACCGACGGGCAAACAACTCGAAACTGGCCGATCGCTGATCCAACCCCTCTCCGGCATAACAGGCGGTCATGGTCAGTTGGTACAGGTCAGTCAGCAGGCTATAGTCTTGGGGCGTAGGGTTAAGCGGCATAAGCGCGTGGACAATAATCAGGACTGCTCCCATTATGGCAAT
>CAZJZR010000650.1:0-2913 GCA_964550475.1 uncultured bacterium | reverse complement strand
ATCCGGCACGGCAGAATTACAAAGCGGCGTTACAGGAATGGAGCCAGGGATACTGCAAACAGGTGCCCACCTACCGGGTGCAGCAAGACAGCCAACTGCACGGCGACCCCGAGCGGTTTACCGTGGAAGTGTGGTTGCAAGATGAATGCTTGGGACGGGGAAAAGGGCGTTCGATCAAAGCAGCGGAACAGGCGGCGGCACAGGTGGCCTTTCGCGATCGCGTCGGCCTCACCATTGGCTCAGCATCCCCGGTCAACTTGACCGACGATCGCTCCGGGTCAGCTTAGCCCTACCCCAGCGACTGTCTACGTGCCAATCTGCGTGTCGGTATACACCCGTGAAGTGCTGTCCGAGGCTCTGGTGTAGAGATAGGTTTCTGGCGCGGTTAACTTCTTGGTGTGGAATTGTTGTTCAGCCCGCAGCCACAGGTCAGTATCTTCACCGTAAACCGCATCATTAAAGCCATTGAGGGCAAAAAACACCTCACGTTTGCCAAAAAAAGTGGGGCAAATCACACACTCGCGGATATTGATTTTGCGATCGGGCTGAAAATAATCCACCACCCACACCTCCTCCTCCGTTTTGAAGCCACCGGAGATCAAATCCACATGGGGATGCTGCTCCATATAGTCAACGCGGGTTTGCAAATGGTTGGGCAGGTAGCGATCGTCACTGTCAATAAAGGTGATGTAGCGGCCAAAACAAGCTTGGATGCCAACATTGCGCGACAGACCCGCGCCGCGATTTTGGTGTTTCAGATAGCGAATTTTGGCACACCGTTGCAGCCAACGATTCACCACCGCAAAGGTATCATCCTGACTACCATCATCCACCACCAGTAATTCCCAATTCTGAAATGATTGCTCGACGACGCTGGCAATGCACTGATCCAGGTGGTGGGCACGATTGTAACTGGGAAGAATCACCGAAACATCGGGGATGGTGGGGGTTTGGAGCATTGAGATGAAGGGGTAATGGGTGATGGGTGATTGGTAATGGGTAATGGGTTAACTCAAATCTTGAATCTGTTTCCGAAACCGGGGTTCTAGAGATGAATCTGGGGTGAAAACCTGAATGTTCTGTTGAGAAATCTGGGTTTTCAGGCCGTGTTGAACAGGCGGCAAAATCGGAGTTAATTGCCCAATTACCGATTACCAATTCAAATTAACCAATTCAAATTAACCAAATTAAACTACAGTTCCGTGTTACTAGCGGTTTCCGTTGCTTGTAACTGGCGGGGCTGACTGCCGCGATCGCCGCTACTCAATTCTCCATTCACCCGATTCGCGTCCCGATATGCCTCGCCCAAGGTTTGTTCCAGTAATTGGTTCACCCGCATCGTCCGGTTCTGGGTTTGCCAGTCCTGAATCCATTGGGCGATCGCGTCCCGTTGGTTAATTAAATAAATGCTCACCAGTGTGAGCGATACGCCCAACCATTGCAGCGGGTTGAGGATTTCGCCCAACAGAAGATTGCCAAACAACAGGGCGAAGACGGGGGTGAGGAAGGTGAGGGAACTGAGGCTGGTGAGGCTACCACTGGAGGCGAAGTAGAAGAACAGACCGTAGGCGATCGCGCTACCAAAGATCGCCGAGTAGCTCAACGCTGCCCAGTCGGAACCGGAGAGAGCCTGCCATTGGTTGGTTTCCAGCAGACCTGATAGGCCAAACAGCGGTAGGCCACCAAAAATCATGTGCCAGCCCGTCGCTACCACCGGATCGGCGTAGCGACAGATGATCCGAATCATCACCGTACCCACCGCCATGGACAACGCCGCCAACAGCATCAACCATTGGCCATTGTCAAAAATCGACAGGACATCACTGGGTAAGGCAGAAAATCCTTCCATAACGCTGCCGCGTCCCACTGTCCACTGGCCGACCTGTGCCGCAAACCAATGCCCCACGCCAAACAGCCAATCTTGCGGAAAGCCCAGCAGACTAATTCCCACAACGCCCAGCACCAAACCCAGCCAACCCCACAGGCCAATCCGTTCACCAAACAGCCACAGAGCCAGCAAGGCCACGGCTAAGGGTTGCGAGTCAATCATTACCGAACCGAGGCCAGCCCCAGTGCGTACCAGTCCCTGCGCCAAAAAGCCTTGAAATAAGCTGCCATCCACCAGCCCAAACAGGGCAATCCAGCCCCAGGCTCGCCACCCTTGCGGTTGCGATCGCCCCATCAGCATCGCCGCCATCAGAATCAGCATCCCCGCTGGCACCAACCGGAATCCAGCCAAAAAGAAGGGCGTGGTGTGGGGAATCGCTCCCTTCATCGCCACCATGGCCGTACCCCAGAGGAAGAAGGGGGCAATCAATAACAGGGACGCAAAGGGGAGGCGAGATTCGGCAATTTTGGAATGCATGGGCAGGGCTAGCCGATCTATAAAGGATAGTGAGATGGATGCAGGGTATCCTACAAACTCTTGATTTACAAACCCTTGAAATAGTTTGCAAATCTTGCTTATATCTTAACTTATGTTAAGGATTCTCCGATGCGGAAATCACCGGATGTTGACGGGGTGGGGTAGGGATGCAGGGGGCGATCGCGCAGACGGTTATCCCGACTGCACCGGATTTTAAAAAATGGGGCACACTAAAGAGACTTGATTTGATCCCACCCCATGCCTTTCGACTACGCTCAAGGCACGGGGTATGCATTGCCCACCGCACTGATGGTTTTTTGTATTAATTATTGATTAATTTGAACTACCCATGATTTGGCCGTTTAAACCCAGATTTCGCAAACAAATTGCCCGGATTGAAGTCAAGGGAGTGATTGCCGGAGACACTCGCAAACGGGTATTGGAAACCCTGAAAACCGTTGAAGAACGCAAGTTCCCCGTTCTATTGCTGCGGATTGACAGTCCCGGCGGCACCGTCGGCGATTCCCAAGAAATCTACAGTGCCCTGA
>CAZJZR010000649.1:0-2919 GCA_964550475.1 uncultured bacterium | reverse complement strand
ATGGTTGCCAAAAGGGAGGAAAACCAGGGCATGGGGGAAAGGGTGAAGGGTGAGGGGTGAAGTGGGGGGGCGAAAGTGGGGGGGCGATCGCTCGGCTAACCGCTGAGGAATTTGCGGAAAATCAAATACCCGTGATGGCTGTAGGGACACGGCAATGCCGTGTCCGCAGGATTAGCGGTGTGAGTACATTATTAATTTGTAAATCCCCTACGAACCCAATAGATCGGCTAACTATGGGTCGGCGTACAGGTCAACCAATCAATTCAACCAATTTAATTTAGATCTGGCACGATGCTCAACCAGAAGCAAGAAACCCGGTTTCTAAGAGAGCGTTTCAAAATCAGTCTTCTAGGCGACTTTTTAAAAAGTCTCTAATACCTAATCATTGGATTTATGGGCGGGGAGAGACTCGAACTCTCATACCCGGAGGTGCCACATTTTGAGTGTGGTGCGTCTACCAATTTCGCCACCCGCCCGCACTATCCCATCAGGGGATTGCTTTAGCTTCACTATTATACTGAATCCGATCCACATTTGATCGCGATTGCCAAGAAATCCTGGAAAAATTGATTCAATCCGTTGATTGAGGTAGATACAAGGTCAGTTATTCATCCTGTGCTACCATAGCTGCACCCGTATTAATACTTATGGTTATGGCGTAACTGCCCAGGTGGATCAACGCTCGATTGTTTGATCTATCAGGGTTGGGTGCCCCAACCCCTACATGTCTATCCTGTGTTCGGTCTGTAGGGGCGCGGTGCCCGCGTCCTCAATAGGTTCTGGACAGTTACCTGATGGTTGTTTTCATCTGAGTTCAGAACTAAACAAGCGGCTTAGGCTCCTTGTTTAACAGATATAGCTGCGTCGTTCATCTTCATCCACACGGTATTGGCATGGAACAATGGATTACTGAAACCATGACCTCTCTGGGGTACTTTGGGATTGCCTTTTTGATGTTCATGGAAAACCTGTTTCCGCCCATCCCCTCTGAGTTGATCATGCCACTGGCCGGATTCACGATCGCCCAAGGCAAAATGGACTTTGTGCCTGCGATCGCGGCGGGCGTAATTGGCACTGTAGTCGGCGCATTGCCCTGGTACTATGTCGGTTTGCTGGTCGGGGAAGAGAATGTCCGCCGCCTTGCCAATCGCTACGGCAAATGGATCACCGTCACTGGCGACGATATTGACAAAGCCAATGCCTGGTTCACCCGTCACGGTGCCAAAGCCGTCTTCTTCTGTCGCCTCGTCCCCGGCATCCGCACCCTAATTTCCTTGCCCGCCGGACTCAACGCCATGCCGATGCTGCCGTTTCTGGTTTACTCCACCGTGGGTACCACTCTCTGGGTCAGCTTTCTCACCTTTGCTGGGTATCTTTTAGGCGACAATTACAAACAGGTCGAAGAATACATCGCACCAGTGTCCAAAATTGCCCTCGGCATTTTGCTGGTGGCCTTTGTGGTCTGGGCGATTTGGCATACCCAACAGAAGAAAAAACGAAATTCCTAAGCCGTATCGCGGCTTTCGTGTTGGTGAGATACAGCCAAGTAGCACAACATCCCGCTGGTTAAGGGTTTCAGTCCTGTGGACAATGTTTTGTTGGCCGCAAAGGTAACCCCCTAACGTTGCCAATTCGTCATGCCGCTCTTGTTGATGGTTCCTTTCACAGATCTAACCCAGAACCATAGATCTATGTAGGGGCGGGTTTAGCCGAGAAACTCTCGCTAGGATTGTGAATCTGAGGTCAAAACCCGCCCCTACAGGTCGCGCCACTCAACCAGAAAGGGCTAGACATCCGATGACCCATCGCCAACACGATCGCTACTCATCCCACCCCACACTGACCCGTTCCTTTCCTCTCCCTTGGCCTTGAAGAACCCGTCCTCTGTCCGCTCTACCTATTGGCACCTACTGCCTTACCTGCGTCCCCAACTGCCCACCATTAGTCGGGCGTTTGTTTG
This sequence comes from uncultured bacterium, assembly GCA_964550475.1. Classification (GTDB taxonomy): domain Bacteria; phylum Cyanobacteriota; class Cyanobacteriia; order CAIUCS01; family CAIUCS01; genus CAIUCS01. The sequence continues at coordinate 959 of CAZJZR010000649.1, read as the reverse complement.
TACCGTCGGGTTCGTCTGTGTCTGGCCGTGGTTAGCCAAGTTGGCGGGACAGATGGCCGTACTGATTGGGGCGGGAGATGTGGGGGCGATCGCCCGCCTCTCCCTCGTCACCATTGCCGTCTTCCTGTTCCAAAAGCTGATGCAGTTTGGCCAGGATTCCCTGATGGCCAGAGCCGCCTTGGACATCGCCCTCAATTTGCGGCGCAACACCTATCGCCACCTGCAACGGCTCAGCCTCGACTACTTCGGCAATGCTCAAACGGGCGACCTGTCCTATCGCCTCACCGAAGACATCGATCGCATCGGCGAAGTGGTAAACAAATTCTTCCATGACTTCGTGCCCTGCGTGCTGCAACTGTTGGTGTTGCTGGGCTACATGGTGTTTTTGAACTGGCAACTCACCCTCGGCACCTTCCTGATCGCCCCCCTGATTGCCATCCTGATCGGTTGGTTTGGCGAACGGATGCGGCGGATTGCCCTACGGACGCAAAGCCAAAGTTCCGACCTGTCCGCCTTGATCATTGAAGTCTTCAGCGGCATTCGTCTCGTCCAAGCCTTCGCCGCTGAGGACTACACCACCGATCGCTTCAGCCGCGAAGCCACCCGCAACCGCCAAGCCAAATACCGCGCCGAACAACTGAAGGCCGTGCAGTATCCCGTCATTGGCTTTTTGGAAGCGATGAGTTTTCTGGTGTTGCTGCTGTTGGGCGGTTGGCAAATTTCCCAGAACAACCTGAGCGCAGCCGGATTTGTTAGCTACATCACCGCCGTCGCCTTACTGATTGATCCGATCGGCCACCTGACCAGCAACTACAACGAATTCAAGCAGGGGGAAGCGTCCGTAGACCGGATTTTTGAACTGTTAGCCCTACGACCGACAGTGGAAGAACAACCGGGAGCCAAGCCCCTACCTGCCATCAGCGGTAAGGTGGAATTTCGCCATCTCGCCTTTGGCTACC
>CAZJZR010000648.1:0-2923 GCA_964550475.1 uncultured bacterium | reverse complement strand
GGTTTTGGCGTATTTCAAATACCTCAACTTTTTTGTGGAAGAGGTATTGGGCTTGCTCTTGCCGGGATTGGCTGCAAGTTGGAAGACCCAATCGATCCCTGGCATGGGTTCCATCCCACCGGGGGTTTCTTTTTATACGTTCCAAATGGTGGCCTTTGTAGTGGATTCATTCACCAGCCGCAAAAAACGCCCCATTAGTCCATTGGATTACGTCAACTTTATTTCCTTCTTTCCCCAAGTGGTGGCGGGACCAATTGAACGGCGCGGTGATTTATTCCCCCAAATCGAATCGTTTCAATTCAAGTTCACGATCGAAAATTTTGACATCGGGTTTCGTTGGTTAGCCGTAGGCTTATTCATGAAATTCGTCTTGGCCGATAACATTACGCCCTTTATTGATTTACAGGTCACTGATAATGCTTGGGCGATTTGGTTTGCGGCGTTTTTATTTACGCTGCGAATTTATTTTGACTTTGGCGGTTACAGCTTCATGGCAGTGGGGTTGGCTTATTTTGTAGGCATCAAACTCACCTTGAACTTTTTAGCTCCTTATACCTCCCAAAGTATTAATGAGTTTTGGCGACGCTGGCACGTTACCCTCAGCACGTGGTTCCGCGACTATGTGTTTTTGCCGCTGATGGGGGCGCGGAGTCAGTGGGCAGCGTTCTACTTATTTATTACCTTTACCCTATCTGGGTTTTGGCATGGTGCCGCTTGGAATTTTATTCTTTGGGGTGCTTACCATGGGCTGTTGCTGTTGATTCTGCGGTATGCGGGGCGGCCTTTCTATCGCTTTATGGGGCAATTCTTCTTTACGCCTACCTTTATTTCCTGGTTGCTCACCTTCGGTTCGGTGACGCTAGGATGTTTATTCTTTATGGAAACGAATACCCCTCGGTTGTTGACGAAGCTGAAGACGTTAGTGACTCCGTGGGCGTATTCTCCCAACAATTTTGGTGAAGTTGTGCAATTACTGACCCAGGAGCAGGGGTTAGTGTTATCAGTGGCGTTGGTGTTGGCGATCGCCTTCCTGTTTCTCGAACACCTTGCCATTTGGAAACAACTACCCTGCGAGTACGACATTCTCACCTCACCTTGGGTTGCCCGTGGATTAGTGGCGTTGACGGTTCTCTTTGCAGCGGATTCATCCTCCAGCTTTATTTACTTTGTCTTTTAATGGCATGTGCATGTGCAACTGTTCACATCCCCCCCATGGGAAACGTGTTGCGGGCTACGCCCGCTTGTTCCTCCCCTGACGGGGAGTGAACGGTTACGTGCCAGTGCATATTTTCCAAGTGCATATTTTCTAGGTCATGTGGAATCTAGGTCATGTGGAAACCGTTGAAATTACTACCGTGGTTGGTCAGCTTGGGAGTCGCATGGGGAGTTGGTGCGGCCTATAACGTTTATTGGGGTGGCAACAATACGTGGATCCGTGCCATGTACTTTAACAAAATGGCCATGGCGGCACAGATCCAAGCCCCGCGACGGTTGTTGCTCGTCGGCGGATCCGGGATGCACTACACCGTGAACTCCCGCTTGATGGAACAAGAACTGGGGTTTCCGGTACTGAATTTAGGATTGGATGGCAACTTAGGATTTAATGTCCTATTTCCCCTGATCGTGCAACAGGTGCAGCGGGGGGATATTGTGCTGCTCGTGCCCGAATACCTGATGCTATTGGATGAAGATGGCCTAGGGGAACGGTCAGTACGGTTTGGCATTGCCATTGGCCAGCCCGGTTTAGGACATATCCCACCCAAGCAATTTGCCCAAGATGCCATGTTACTGGGAGTGCCGAGTCTGCGAGGAGTCGTGGGCGCAATTAAGGATTTAGTCACCGAAGGCAAAATTGTCGCCTACTATTCCGATCCGCTCACCGATCGCGGCGATCCCACCACCACCTGGGAACGGCAGGGACGGTGGTGGCAAATGACGGTGAAAGAACCCGTCTCTGCCCATTCCCTGGAGATGATTCGCCAATTTCAGCGAGATGTGCAGGCCAAAGGCGGGACGCTAGTGTTATCGTTACCAGTAATTTATGGTAGCCGTGACTCGACCACGCTGAAGAATGTGGCCAAGACGGCAGAGCAGTTAAAGCAAATCGCCCCGCTGCTTTACGATCCCGTCAGCTTAAACGTCAGCACCGATTCCGATCAATTTGCTGACACCCACTATCATTTGTTACCAGCGGCGCGGATTACGCGATCGCAGGACATGATTCGACAACTGCGAGCCGCTCTGCCCGATCAGATGACCGCTAACTCCTCACCACCTCGCCCATCGACTGCGGCCTCCTCTCCATCACCCACGTCTCCCTAACGGCTAAGTCACCTATGCAACAGTCTCCAACTCGGATTTGTATTGTGGGTGCGGGTTTTGCTGGGTTATATACAGCCTTGTATTTACAAAAGTTTGCCCCGGTCAAACAGCGATGTGCGATTACCTTAATTGATCCCAAAGCCAATTTTCTGTTCACCCCGTTAGTTTACGAAACAATTACAGATGAGTTAGAGCGGTGGCACATCGCCCCGACCTATGCGGAATTGCTGAAGGGGACAACCGTACAGTTTCGCCAGGGCAGCGTGACCAATGTGGATGTGATCACCCAGCAGGTGCATCTGGCCGATGGGGACGCGCTGACCTATGACTATTTGGTGCTGGCAGTAGGTGGAACGACTCGATTGCTGGGGGCACCGGGTGTAGCGGACTATGCCCAGACCTTCCGTTCCCTGGCGGATGTGGAACGGTTGCGATCGCAAATTCAAACACTGCTCACTCACAAAACCACTCCCATTGGTGTGGGGATTGTTGGGGGTGGGCCGAATGGGGTGGAGTTGGCCTGCAAACTGGCGGATTACCTGGGGAGTCGCGGTCAGGTTTACCTGATTGAACGGGGGGAACAGATTCTCCAACCCTATGC
>CAZJZR010000647.1:1903-2927 GCA_964550475.1 uncultured bacterium | reverse complement strand
CACCGCATCCATCTGCTGCTTCGACGACTGCATAATCGCTTGGATACGGGTACGCTGATCTGCCGTCAGGTTGAGAGCCGCAAAGGGGCCACGCTGCATATCCGGGTCACCGCCCATGCCCAACTCCTCAGGTTTGCCACCATTGGGACGATCGCCCCAGCCTTGGCCATTTCCCTGGCCTTGACCATTGCCGCGACCGGGTTTCATCTGCCGATTCGCACGCATCTGTTCCAGTTTTGCCTTCTGTTCTGGGGTCAGGACGGCATCAATTTGCGATCGCGTCGATTCGCGGATTTGCTTCATCTGGGCTTGCTGCTCTGGGGTTAGGTTCAAGAAATTAGGCCGATCCGAGCGACGTTGATTGGGCGTAGTCGCAGCAGGCCCCGTCGATGGGCTAGATTGGGCAAAGGCGGGGAGGGTCGTGGCGATGGAGAGGGTCAGACCGACAACGGTTAGCAATGCCGAGAGGGGTTTCATGTGTGTATTCATAACCAAATGTGCAATTCAATCTAATGGTGTGGAACGGAGCGAACGCCTCGAACAACGGAAGTCAGCCGTCATTGCTGTCAGAAGAATTTCGTAGGATGTGTTAGGCGATAGCCGTAACGCATCAATTGTCTTCGTCATCACATCCGTTGTTCGATAGTCCAATCTTAGGCAAGGCGATCGCGGTTCCACATGGATCCAACCTCCTGATCTGCCCTAGTACCAAAGTCACAGTTGAACTCACCCTTTAGTCATGGCGATCGCGCCCACCCATAGGCCAAAGGACTCTAGCTAGAATTGTTCCCGCTTGAGTAAAACTAAAGGTAAGGGACTTGCACGTTAAACCAACCCACATCACTACCTCTGACGGACACGGCATTGCCGTGTCCCTACCCCCATCACAGCGATAGGGCTTTTCGCACGTCCCTGCGTTCCCTGTGCCCTTTGCGCGGCCAGCCCACCATGCCCCCCACTCTTCCACCCACTCCCCCACCCACCGACTCACCCCCCTCCCCCTCATAGATCGGAAGAGCACACG
>CAZJZR010000647.1:0-1893 GCA_964550475.1 uncultured bacterium | reverse complement strand
ACCTGTGGGAAACCGGGGCGCGATCGCTCAACTCCTGGCGCACCGAAACCCGCTTCAACGGCCAATCCTTCCGGCTAATTTTTTATCTGGAATGGATTTTGTTAGGGTTAGCGTTTCTCTTCCTGATCCGCCCCGTCCGGTTTGGCTTCGATCCCGGCAATCGTGCTTTGCTGGTGCTGATTTTGTTGATCTTCGGTGGCATGGGGTTGCGCCTGCCCACCCAACGCACCCAGAACAAAATCCTCTACACCGCCCTCGAACTGGGGCTGTTGATCCTCAGTTTCCTGCTCGATCGCCGCACCGGATTCTTCCCCCTGCTCGGCCTGATCATCGTCATCCGCAGTTGCCTGATCTTCGAGCAACTGGGACGGCAAATCGTGGCTGGGTTAGTGTTCATCACCTCGGTGGTGATGCTGTTCAGCGGCATGGGTAGACCGCCCCGTCCGCCCAGATTCCGTCCTGGCCTCCCCTCCGAAGCCATGGCCAGCACCATCTTCAACCTCAACCTCAATGCCGCCATCACCTTTGGCCTCACCGTGTTGTTCATCTTGCTGTTGGTGAATGCCCTATTAGCCGAGCGGCAAAGTCGGGAAAAGCTGCTAGAGGCGAATGAACAGTTGCGCCAGTACGCCCTGCGAATTGAAGACCAAGCCACCCTGCAAGAACGCAACCGAATTGCGCGGGAAATCCACGATGCCCTGGGTCATGCCCTCACCGCCCAAAGCATCCAACTGGAAAATGCCCTGCTGTTTTTGCCCCCAGAGGCGGAAAAGACCAAAGGCTTTTTACAAGAATCGCAACGGCTGGGAGCGCAAGCCCTGCAAGAGGTACGGCGTTCCGTCTCCACCCTGCGATCCAATCCCTTGCAAGGGCGATCGCTGACCACTGCCATTCAAGCCGCGATCGCCGAATTCCAGCAGACCACCGGGATTACTCCCGACCACAGCCTCCACCTGCCGAACCCCCTGCCCACCGACATCAGCACCCCCCTGTACCGGATTCTCCAAGAATCCCTCACCAACATCGCCAAACACAGCCACGCCACCCACGTCAGCATTCAGTTACACCAGCACAGTCGCATGGTGCATCTGCACATCAGCGACAATGGCCACGGCTTCGACCCCGATCGCAACACCACCGGATTTGGCCTACAAGGAATGCGGGAACGCACCACCGCGCTGGGGGGGCAGTTCCGGCTCAGCAGCCAACCGGGGCAGGGTTGTCAGATAATGGTGACCGTGCCCATCCGCCAACCCCTGCCACCCGCCAGCCCATGAGCGACCCCAAAATTCGGTTGTTGTTAGTGGATGACCAACAGATCATTCGCCAAGGGTTGTGCAGTTTGCTCAACAGCAAGCCGGATTTGGAAGTGGTGGGCGAAGCGGAAAATGGTCAGCACGCCCTCACCCAGGTGGCAGCATTGCAGCCGGATGTGGTGCTGATGGATGTACGGATGCCCGTGATGGACGGGGTGGCCGCCACGCGATCGCTGACCCAACAATTCAGCCAGATCAAAATCCTCGTCCTCACCACCTTTGACGATGATGAATACGTCGCCCAAGCCATGCGAGCCGGAGCACGCGGCTATCTGCTCAAAGACACCCACTCCGATGATTTAGCCGCCGCCATCCGGGCTGTCCACAAGGGCTACACCCAACTCGGCCCCGGTTTGATTGAAAAGGCGATCGCCACCGCCCCAACCGCCAACCCCGATCCGCCCACCTTACCAGCGGAATTCCTCGGCTTAACCACGCGGGAACGGGAAGTGCTGCGGTTGATTATCGCTGGAGCCAGCAATCGGGAAATTGCCGAAACCCTCTACATTTCCGAACGCACCGTCAAAAACCACATCAGCCGCATCCTCAGCCAGTTGAATGTCCGCGATCGCACCCA